>DASXIL010000278.1:0-8022 GCA_036497985.1 Candidatus Angelobacter sp.
CCGCTCATTCACCGTTAACGGCGTAACATTTCCATACACTATGGTTGGGAATGGTCCGTCCCTTGGCCACATCACCACCGTTCCAACCAAGATTGTGGCTGTGTCCCTGCGGTTGCTGAATGCGGACGGCACGCTTTTCGACACCGTGGACGCCACTCCATTCGTGGTGCCTACGCTGAACTCCCCCAACTTCCAGAGATTCAAATACGAGCATGATGCCACCGCGGGCATCCCCGCGGAATCCGCGCAGTTTTCTGATGCCATTCAGCGCGCTGAGTTCGCCAGCAGCATGGACCCGAACTGGCACACCGAACTGGCCCCGCAAGTAGTCGACAGCATCTCAATCACCGTACCAAAATTCGTGAATGTTCGCGTTGGCACTCAGATTGTTCAGTCAATCAATTACCAGTCCGGCATTGCCGCTGACGGCCGCCGCTTTGTGCTGATGCTCAACCTGTTCTTCAACCAGCAGCTTGGCATCATCATGAATAACGAGATTGACGCGGGCAACGTGACAACTGACGCTATTAATTTGCCGTTGTTCCCCAATACTTACCTGTTCTCGTTCAACCGCGCCAATCCCAAACAACGTGGCGGCTGCTGCACACTTGGTTTCCACACCTACTTCACCGATGGCGCTACACCGGAGCACCGCTGGATCACCGATTACGCCAGCTACATCTCTCCCGGAATCTTTGGCGGCGGATTTGAAGACGTGACCGCCATCAGCCACGAGATCGCTGAAACCTTCAACGATCCTTTCGTGAACAACGTTACTCCGCGCTGGCAGTTCCCTGGTTCAACTGCTTGCCAGGGCAACCTGGAAACCGGCGACCCGGTTGAAGTCCTGGCCCATGCGACTTTCCCGGTACCCCTGAAAAATGCGGGAGTGACGACCACCTACCATCCGCAGACCGAGGCTTTATTGCAATGGTTTGCACAAACGGTCCCGTCAGATGCTCTTCACGGTGCTTATAGCTACCCTGACCTCACAGCATTGACTGCACCTGCAACTCTTTGCCACTAGAAACAATTCTTCACCTTCAATGGCACCGGGAAACCGGTGCCATTTTTGTTGGGCGGCGAAGACGGGACCGTGCAGGGCCGCTTACTATCACAACCCATTCACCATGGGACGAAGTGCTTGAAGTAATTCCTATGTAAAAAATTTGATTATTTCCGAGACTTTGGATTGCAGAGCTGGCCAGAGTAGGCGTATGGTTATTCCGCCAGTTTCTACTCTGGAATCTAGCATCAGGAGCAACCTCCGCTCCCCCAGGAGATATACCAATGTTGAAGATGTTACGTCATGCGTTTCCCTCACGCGCGTTTCTCGGATTCTTCATCCTTCTCGGTTTGGCCGGCATGAGCTTCGCCCAAAACGATATTGCAGCACCTAACGGCTCGGCCGGTTACGTAAGGATGCCTGTGGCGGCGGTCGACGGTTCGATAGGCCAACCCGTCAGTTCGGCCCCTCTGCTTGTGTTCCCAGCCGGCGCGGATACATCCAAAGGCAGCTTTTCATCCGACGCGAATATGGCGGGCGGCGGACCAGGAAGCAACTCTTCGAAAATAGCAGCCAGCATCAGGACCAGCCCGATTGGTGGCGTGATGACCGGACTTGATACGGTGCCGACTTTTACGGGCTCGTTTTTCAATCCAAACCCTTCGATTCTGGGGACCCGTCCCAATGGCGTCTTTCCGTTTGTGATGATCGGGAACGATCCTCGCGTGGGCGGCACAACGCGCATTCCGGCTAAGATCACAGAGGTTTCACTGACTTTGCTTAATGATGATGGAACTGTCCGGGCCACCATGCCCTTTGCGCCGTTCTCTGACCTTACAGAAGACTCGCCGAATTTCTCGCCGTCGAATTTCACCTCCGGACACCATATCCAATATGAAGACGCGATCCATCGTGCCCAATTCTTCAACAGCATGGACGAGGACTGGCACACGGTGCTAAGCGGTCCGACAACAGTGAACCGCGTTACGTTCACCATCCCGCGCCACGTGAATGTGCGGCTTTCAAACGGGACCATTGTTTCCGTCCAGGCCTACTTTTTTGGACACGCACCCAACGGCGATCCTTTCATTGAATTGCTCGACCTGCTCTTCAATGCGCTAAACACCAATCAAGTGGTGAATGACATCAATGGCGGCAACTTCACCACTGACGCGATCAATATCAACATGTATCCCAACACGTTCCTGTTTTCCATCAACAGCCAGGGTCAGTTCGCCGGCTGCTGCGTTCTGGGATTCCATACCTATTTCTTCGAAGGCGGTGTGACGCCGCAGCCACGCTGGATTTTCAATTTTGCCAGTTGGATATCTCCAGGATTGTTCGGGGCCGGCTTCCAGGATGTGACTGCGCTTTCTCATGAAGTGGCAGAAACGTTTGCAGATCCTTTCGTGAACACGATTGTGCCGACCTGGCAGTTCCCCGGCGTTGCGCCCACCGCCAAGGTTTGCCAGGCAAATCTGGAGGAAGGCGATCCGATCGAAGTGCTTCCTGTGGCGACCGTCCCAATCCTGATACGGGAGAGGAATGAAGTGTTTACGTATCATCCACAGATCATACCTTTGCTCCAGTGGTTTGAGATGGGTGCGAAGTCTGATGCTATCGGCGGAGCATTTAGCTACCCCGATACGACTACGCTTCCGCATTCCGCTTTGCCCTGCCCGCAGTAACTGGCAGTTTGTTTAGAAGATCTTTGGCGCCGGTTTTTCCCGGCGCCATTTTTATTTGTGTCGACAGTGCAGGGCCCCGCCGGCGACAGCCAACGGCAAAATTTGCATCTCCGAACCCTGCCTGATAATCTAACTAAATGGTTAATTAATTCGATTTGGGGGTGCCCATTCCTTTGGGCGATTACTTCATATGTCAATCTGTGCACTGGCGAGAAACGCGCATCCCGCCCCGCATGACCGCATCTAAAATCCGATACCTAGCCGAGAAGGTAAACATGCGGACGCAACGTGTCCTGATAATTTCTTTCACATTTTTGACAGCTCTATCTTGTGCTGCTCAGCTTCCGGGCGGATCGGCGCCGGCACCATCCCAGGACCGCCAGACGCCAGTGGTGAATACCGCGCAGACGCCCGCGATCGAGGTATTCAGCGGCAGCGGGACAGTAGACAAACTAATTCCGGGCGTCGTCCAGTTGGGTCTGCTGGACGCGATTGATCGCGGACTCAAGCATAATCTTGGTCTTCTTCTTTCCCAACAGCAGACGGAACTGGCGCGGGCTCAATATCGTCGCCAGTTAAGCGCGCTGCTGCCGAATGTTTCCGGCAACGTGAGCGAATCATTGAACCAGATCAACCTCGCGGCTTTCGGCATTCCGCTGCCCCAGGGATTGACCTCGCCGGTGATCGGCCCGTTCGGGATATTCGATGCTCATGTCAACATGAGTGAAACGCTGCTGGATTTCAATGCCATGAACAAAATCCACGCAGCTTCTGAAAATGAGCGAGCGGCAAAGTTCACGCTACAGGACGCCCGCGAGCTGGTGGTGCTGCTGGTGGGCAACCAGTATCTGCTTACCGTGGCCAGCGCCGCACGGCTTGACACGGCAAAAGCCCAGCTCAACACGGCGCAAACAATCTTCCAGCAGACTCAGGACTTGAAAAGCGCCGGCGTGGCAGCGGGCATCGATGTGCTGCGGTCGCAAGTGCAGATGCAGACGCAGCAACAGCGAGTGGTGGCAGCGCAGAACCAATTTGAACAGCAAAAGATGTCACTGGCGCGGACCATTGGAATGCCGGTAGCGCAAGAGTTCCAACTAAGTGACACTGTGCCGTACGCTCCGCTTTCTTCGCTGAATCTGGAAGAAGCGCTGGCACATGCCTACCAGGTGCGTCCGGAATTTCTGGCGGCTCAGTCGCGCGTGCGGTCGGCTGAGCTTGCGGTAAAAGCCGCCAAAGGCGAGGCACTGCCAACGGTTGACGTGAGCGGGCAGACAGGTTTCATTGGTCCTGCGCCGGGGAGCGCCGAGAACACATTTGCGATTTCCGCCGGCTTGCGCATACCGATCTTTCAGGGAGGAAAAGTAAAAGCCGACGTTGACCAGGCAGCAACTTTGCTGCGGCAGGAACGCTTTCAACTGGAAAATTTACGGGCTCGCGTGGAGTATGAAATCCGCTCGGCGCTGCTGGACGTGAAGGCCTCTGACGACCAGGTTGCCGTCTCCAATCAGCAGATTGATCTTGCAGCCGAGCAATTGAAGGAATCGCAGGACCGCTATAAAGCCGGCGTTTCCGGAAGCCTTGAAGTAGTGCAGGCGCAGGAAGCAGTTGCCGGCGCGAATGAAAATCATATTCAAGCTCTGTATCAGAACAATGTAGCCAAGCTGACGCTGGTGCGTGCCCTGGGCGAGGCGGAGCAGCGGACGCGAGCATTCCTGGGAGGAAAATAACGTGGCTGACCCGATTAAGATTTCGCCATATGAGGAAGAAGAAGCCGTGAAGGAGCCTGTCCGCACGGAAGTTGAGGCGACTGAGAAAAGCCCGGAAAAGAGCGATGAACGCTGGTCCGGCAAAGAGCGCCGCTCCATCAAGGACACTCGCGCCGTGGGATTCTTCCGCACGCATCCGCGGGCCAAGTGGATTATTGCCGCGCTGGTCATCCTTCTTCTTGTCGGCGGCTTTTTCATCTGGCGTTATTACGCCGTGCGTGAATCCACTGACGACGCACAGATTGACGGCCACATCAATCCCATCAGCCCGCGCGTTACCGGCACCGTGCTGAACGTGCTGCATGACGATAACGAAGTCGTACAGGCCGGAACGCTGCTGGTGGAGCTTGATCCCAAGGACTACCTGGTGGCCGTGGACCGCGCGCGCGCTGATCTGGCCAACGCACAAGCCAATGCGGTTGCCGCCAACGTGGGCGTTCCACTCACGCAAACCACCAGTTCCAGCCAGTTGCTTGCCGCCGATGCAGGCGTGAAAGGCGCGCAACGCGACATTGAATCGGCCCGCGCCAAGCTGAATGACGCTCAGGCAATGTATGCCAAGACGTCCGCCGACCTGAAGCGCATGGAGCAGCTCATCGCAAAAGATGAGATTTCACACCAGCAATATGACGCCGCGGTAGCGGCCAACAATTCCGCGAAGGCGAATGTTGATGCCGCAACTTCGGCCATTGCCAGCGCGGAAAGCCACGAAGCGCAATCGCGGGCCCAGGCTGAAGCTGCGCGCACCGTGCCTGAACAACTGAAAGTAACGCGCGCGCGCGCCGGAGCCGCATCGGCAGAAGTGCAACGAGCTGTTTCCGCATTGGCGCAAGCTGAGTTGAATCTCCAATACACAAAGATTGTCGCGCCGGTTACGGGCGTGCTCAGCAAACGCAGCGTTGAACCGGGACAAACGGTGCAAGCCGGCCAGCCGCTGTTTTCCATCGTGAACCTGGAGGACATCTGGACCACAGCGAACTTTAAAGAAACGCAGCTGCGCGACATGAAAGTTGGACAGCCGGCTAAGATCAAGGTTGACGCTTACGGACGGGAATTTAGCGGCACTGTTGAATCAATCGGCGGCGCAACCGGAGCGCGCTTTAGCCTGTTGCCGCCGGAGAACGCCACCGGCAATTACGTAAAAGTGGTGCAGCGCATTCCTGTCCGCATCCGCTTTGATAAAGGCCAGGACCCGGGTCATCAACTGCGTCCTGGCATGTCAGTAGAGCCGGTTGTGTTTACCAAATAGCAAATAGCAATTGGCAATTAGCAAGCAGCAAATGGCAAGTGGCTTGAACATTCGCTGTCCCTGCGTTGAGAGCGAAAGCCGCGAGGCCCGAGGCCGCCGAGCGGCTTGCAACAGGAGCCGAAGACTGCTGGCGTCGAGCAAGATGCAAAAGCGGTCTGGAGCGTGGCGACATAATTAATGGAAAAGCCAGTCATCAATCCGTGGATCATCGCCATCTCGGTGATGCTTGGCACCTTTATGGAGGTGTTGGACACCACGGTGGTAAACGTGTCGCTGCAGCATATTGCCGGCAGCCTTTCCGTTACTCCGGAAGAAGCCACTTGGGTCCTCACTTCTTATCTTGTCGCCAATGCAATCGTTCTGCCGCTTACCGGATGGCTTGGCAATTACTTTGGCCGCCGCAATATTCTGCTGATGTCGGTTGGCGGATTCACTGTTTTCTCTTTTCTCTGCGGCATTGCTCCGAACCTGCCGCTGCTGATCATCTTTCGCGTCTTCCAGGGCGCAACCGGCGGAGGACTGCAACCACTCTCGCAGGCCATCCTGATGGAAGCTTTCCCCCCGGAGAAGCGTGCCAAAGCCATGGCGTTCTGGGCGCTGGGCATCGTGGTTGCTCCCATGCTTGGTCCCGTGCTCGGCGGCTGGATCACCGACAGTTATTCCTGGCGCTGGCTTTTCTACATCAACATACCTATCGGCATTGCGGCCGTAATCATGGCCGTGCTGTTCATTCACGACCCGCCATACATCAAGCGCGGTGAAGGCGGCGTGGACTACTGGGGCATCGGCTACCTCGCTCTCGGCATCGGCACGCTGCAGATTCTGCTGGATAAAGGCCAGGAAGAAGACTGGTTCGGCTCGCACTTCATTCTCACTCTTGCAATTCTCTGCGTCATCGGATTCGTCTTCTTCCTGGTCCGAGAACTGGTCACGGACCATCCTGTGGTGCAGCTTAGGATCTTCAAAAATCGTACCTACGCCACCGGTGTCTTTCTTATGACCGTGCTGGGCTTCGTGCTTTATGGCAGCACCGTCTTGCTTCCACTTTGGCTGCAAACGCTCATGGGATATTCAGCTCTCGAAGCCGGCATGGCTATGCTTCCACGCGGCCTGGGTTCGTTCCTGTTTATGCCGATCGTCGGTATTCTCATGGGCAAAATTGAGGCCCGCAAACTGCTGGCTGCCGGTCTGATCATCTCGTCATTCAGCATCTGGCAGCTCTCCAAGCTGAACCTGAACGCCGGTTACTGGGACATCTTCTGGCCGCAGCTCTTGCAGGGCTGCTCCATGGGACTGCTGTTTGTGCCGCTCACCACGCTCACCAACGGCCTGATTCCCAAAGAGCAAATGGGCAACGCCACCAGCCTGTTCAACCTGATGCGCAACATCGGCGCCAGTATCGGCATTGCCAGCGTCACCACAATTTCATCGCGCCATGCTCAGATCCACACCAATACCCTTTCGGCAAACGTAACTCCTTACAATCCGCTGGCACAAAGCATGATGGCCCAGATGAAAGCCGCCTTCATGGCCCGCGGCATGGACGCAGCCACCGCCACCAAGCAGGCTGCTGCCGGACTCTTCGGCATGGTCCAGCAACAGGCCGCCATGATGGGGTACGTCGACGTCTTCTTCCTTCTCGCGATCATGTTCGCCGCCTGCCTGCCGCTCATTTTGATCATGAAAAAGGCCCCCAAAGGCGGAGGCGGCCCCGGCGCCATGGCGCACTAAACTGAAGCCGCGCGACGCAATAACCGTCGCGCCTCAACTTGTCATCCATGCCTGGGTTTCAATCTAGGACGGCGCAATCGTGGCCGTCGGCTGTGGGTTTTGGTTTTCAATTACCCGATTACCAAATTACTCAATTACCAAATTTGTCTGCCCTCCGGGCGTGATTCCTGATCAGTGTTTTCAGTGCAAATCAGTGGTAAGCTTTTGCTTTTCCCGACCTTTGGCTGTTCTCAGTGTCTCCGCGCCTCCGTGGTGAGATTTGGTTTCCTGATCCGCGTTCATCCGCGTTGATCCGCGGTGAGGTTTTGCCTTCCCGATTTCCCTCCGTGTTCCTTCGTGTCCTCTGTGGTAAAGGTTTTGGGGTTTCCGATCACGCGCGATCACCAGATCCTCATGCGCGCCCCCGCCTGTGGCTCCTGCCCGACTCGCCTTCCTCCTGATCCGCGTTCATCCGCGTTGATCCGCGGTGAGGTTTTGCCTTCCCGATTTCCCTCTGTGTTCCTTCGTGTCCTCTGTGGTAAAGGTTTTGGGTTTGCCGGTCACCCGCGATTACCCGCGGTAGGGTAGTGCGTCACCAACGAC
>DASXIL010000279.1:0-3485 GCA_036497985.1 Candidatus Angelobacter sp.
GTCCGGGCGATAAAGCCGGCATCAAGGTTGGCGACCGGTTACTGCGCGTCAACGGTCTGCCTAAAGACCAAACCATCAAGAACTTGGTTGAATTTGAAAAGCATCTCTATCGCAGCGGCGTTTACTCCCGCGCCACATATCTCCTTGATCGGCAGGGCGTAAATGTGGAAATCGGGCCGGTCATCCCTGTTCCGGCTGATAACTCCCTGAAGCTTGGCCAGAGACTCATCGCCCTTATTTATCTTGGCATTGGCTTGTACGTTTTATTCCGGCGCTGGACCGCACCCAAGTCAACTCATTTTTACGTTTTCTGCCTGATTTCATTTGTCCTGTATTCGTTCCACTACACCGGCAAACTAAACGCCTTTGACCAGACGATCTACTGGTCGAGCATCGTTGCGTGGTTGTTGCAGCCGGCCTTGTTCCTGCACTTTGCGCTGACTTTCCCAAGACCCCGCAGGCTGCTGGCAAGCCATCCCTGGGCGATATCCTTTGCCTACCTCCCGGGCGCTGCCCTGCTGGTAATGCAGGTGGTGGCTGTAACGATCTTTGAGTTCACTGAGTCTCTGCGCTGGGACCTGGATCGGCTGCAGATGGTCTACCAGACGGTTTATTTCGCCATAGCCGCCGTGATCCTGTGGCGCACCTACCGCAAAGCAGGCACACCGCTGCAACAGCAGCAGCTCAAGTGGATCTCCCGCGGGACCGTGCTGGCAATTGGTCCCTATACGCTTTTCTACGTTATTCCTTACATTGCCGGAGCATTGCCCACGCCGGCGATGAAGATTTCAGTCCTGTCGCTGGTCTTTCTGCCTGTGACCTGGGGTTACGCCATTGTTCGCTACCGGCTGATGGATGTGGACATCATCTTTAAACGCGGTGTTGCTTATACCCTGGCTACTGCAGCCATCGTCGTTGCTTACTTTGTCGGCATCGGCAGCCTTGCCGGATCGATCACCACAAAGTACCCAGGCACAGGGACCTTCGGCCTGATCGCGGTCATCATCATTACAGCGCTGATTTTTGAGCCGCTGAAGAACTGGATTCAAGTCCGCGTCGACCGCTTCTTTTACCGCAAGCGCTATGACTATCGCAGGACACTGATCGAATTCGGGCGCGAACTCAGCTCTGAAACCGATCTGCACGCCATGCTGGCCTCTGTGATTGACCGTCTCTCGCGCACGCTGCTGGTCGATCGCATTGCCATCTTCCTGGCAACAGACGCCGAAGCCAACGATTTCGTGATGGAAAAGTCTTTTGGCATCAGCTACGCCGGTTCGCTCGATCTCAGCTTTCTGGTGGTGGAGCGTCCGGAGCAGTATGCCGGGCACATCTTCTTTGACAACACTCGCAAGGCCCTGCAGGAAAGCGTGACATCGCGAGAAACCATTGCCAAGCTGAACCTGAATTACTACATCCCCTGCACCGTGCAGAACCGCACCATCGCCGTAATGGGCCTGGGCAAAACTATGGCCGGCGACTTCCTATCGAGTGAAGACGTGGAGCTGCTGGAGACGCTGGCCGGGTACATGGGGATCGCCATCCAGAACGCGCGGCTGTATGCGTCACTGGAACAGAAGGCCAGCGAGTACGAGCGATTGAAGGACTTCAATGAAAACATTGTGGAATCCATTAGCGTTGGCGTGCTGGCCGTGGACCTGGAAGACCGCATCGAGTCCTGGAACTCACAGATGGAAGTGATGTATGCCATGCCGCGTTCGCAGGTCCTGAACGAGCGGCTGAGTGAGGTCTTCCCCGCTGAGTTCATGGAAGAGTTTTATCGCGTGCGGCAGAACCCGGGCATTCACAACCTGTATAAGTTCCGCCTGCACACGCGCGCGGGGGACGTCCGCATTGCCAACGTGGCCATTGCGCCGCTGGTCACCAGAAAATTTAACGTCATTGGCCGCCTCATCATCGTCGACGACATCACCGAGCGCATGGAATTGGAATCGCAGTTGAGCCAGGCGGAAAAGCTTTCATCCATCGGCTTGCTGGCGGCGGGCGTGGCGCATGAAGTCAACACGCCTCTGGCGGTGATTTCCAGCTACGCGCAGATGCTTACCAAGCAGATCAATGGCGACGCCAAGCTCGGCCCGCTGCTGGAAAAAATCACGCGCCAGACGTTCCGCGCTTCTGAGATCGTAAACAACCTGCTGAATTTCTCGCGCACCAGCGCCACGGAATTCAGCGCCATCGATCTGAACAAGATCATTACGGAAACGCTCACGCTGCTGGAGCACCAGCTCAAGACTTCACACGTGAAAGTGCAAACGGACCTTTACGCCGGACTCCCGCTGATTCATGGCAATTCCGGCAAGCTGCAACAGGTGTTCCTGAACCTGTTCCTGAACGCCAAAGACGCCATGGCGGGCAAGGGCGGCACATTGCACATCAGCACGGCCAATGGCGACAGCGTGCAAGTCAACATCAGTGACAGTGGCGCCGGCATTGCGCCGGAGCATATCAACAAGATTTATGACCCGTTCTTTACCACCAAGAACGTTCCGCGTGAAGGCCAGTCGCGCGGCACGGGCCTCGGCCTGTCAGTCACTTATGGAATCATTCAAGAGCATGCAGGCAAGATCCGCGTGGACTCTCAACCTGGCCAGGGAACCACGTTCCAACTGGAATTTCCAATGAGAAAGGCAGTCAATGTCTGAAGCCGCGGTCTTAACTCGCCCCCGGACCGACGTCTCCCACGGCGGTTCAATTCTGATCATCGACGATGAAGCCGGCATCCGCGAATCGCTGGAGACCTTGCTGGAGTTCGAAGGTTACAGCGTGGAATCGGCCGAGACCGGCGATGATGGGCTGACACGGCTGAGCGAGCATACCTTTGACCTGGTGCTGCTCGACTTTGCCCTGCCTGACCGCAACGGCCTGGAAATCCTGGCTGACATCCGCGCGCGCGATTCTCAACTGGCTGTGATCATGATTACTGCCTATGGCACGCTGGACAACGCCGTCCGCGCCATGCAGAAGGGCGCTACAAATTTCATCCAGAAGCCGTGGGACAACGAGAAGCTGCTAGCCGATGTGCGCGCCGCAGTGACCCGCCGCCGCGTCGAGGAAGAAAATGAGCAGCTCAAACGTGCGCTCAAGGAGCGTTATAACTTTGAGCATATCGTCGGCAAGGCTGATTCCATGCTCAAGATCTTTGACCTGGTCGGACAAGTCGCACCCAGCCGCTCCACCGTGCTGATCCAGGGTGAAAGCGGCACTGGCAAGGAGCTGATAGCCAAAGCCATCCACGCCAATTCGCCGCGCAAGAACCATTCTTTTGTCCCGGTCAATACCGGTTCCATGCCGGCCGATCTGCTGGAATCAACGCTGTTCGGCCACGTAAAAGGGGCCTTCACCAGCGCGGTTGCTTCCAAAAAGGGCCTGTTTGAAGTGGCCGATGGCGGCACGATTTTCCTGGATGAGATTGGCACCATGAGCATGGAAACGCAGGCCAAGATCCTGCGCGTCCTGCAGGACCG
>DASXIL010000280.1:0-4481 GCA_036497985.1 Candidatus Angelobacter sp.
GTTGGTTTTCTGGTTTCCGCAGTAATCTCATATTTTCTTCTAAGGAAGATCAGGTCCGCTGAAACCAAATCGGCGCCGAAGGACTAGCTCTTGTTTGCGGCATACACATTCCGCCCATCAGCCATGACTGAAACGCGCACACAGGAAGCCGAGCAGACCGGCCATGCCGAGTTCGAGGCCTTCTATGCGCGCACGGCCAGCACGCTGCATGGCTATCTCTGCCGGCTTTCCGGCGATTCCGCCACGGCGGATGAAGTTTTGCAGGAGACGTACATCCGCATGCTGAATGCGCCGGCAATGGACGACCTGCCAAGAAAGGGGTATCTCTACAAGACCGCAACTAACTTGTTGCGCGACCGCTGGCGGAAGCTGAAGCGGGAACAAAAATTGTGGGAGATGAATGACTTCACCGAGCACGTCCACCAGAATTTCAATTTGCCGATGGACATGGCGTCAGTTTTCGACCAGCTGAGCGCGCAGGAACGTGCGATACTCTGGCTGGCGCACGTTGAAGAGATGAGCCACAAGGAAATCGGCGCTATACTCGGCGTGAAAGAAAAGAGCGTGCGTGTGATGGTCTTCCGCGCGCGCGAACGGGCAAAAGATCTTCTGGAGAAGGCCGGTTTTAGAGGTTCGCATGAATAACGACTTTGAATTCGATTCTCTTATTAAGAAAATGGCGGCCGACCATCAGCCAGAGCTACCCAGCCCTGGCGTGATCTGGTGGCGCGCGCAGATTTTGAAAAAGCAGGCCGAAAAAGAACGCGTTGAACGGCCCTTCACCATCATGCGCGGGCTCGCGGCGGTTCTGTGCCTCGTGGTTGTAGCGGGTCTCTGGATCAGCCAGGAGGAAGGAATCAGTGCCATTCTTAATCGCGCGGACGGCTTTCCATTTACGCTGCTTTTAGTTGTTGGGATGGTGATCGGAATCGGCTGTATCGGGTTGATATGGTGGAAAGCGTCAGAGGCGTAAGCGCCGCAGCATTTCTATTTCTTCCTGGCAAGCGCTTTTGCCCGTTCACGCGCGTAGTTCCAGCCGGAGAACTTGCACTCGGAATCCACGCTGAGGATCCAGGGATCTTCGCCAAAGAAAGTGTATTGCTTGAAGATTTCGGCGTCGTTGTTGTCCAGACTGCAGGTGTGGAAAAACTCGTCCACAATTTTCTTGCAAGCCGCCACGGCCGACGCGCAGTCCGCGAACTCTCCCAGTTTGTAACGTTCGCTTTCATCCATGTAGTGAAAGTTATCGTCGACAAACACCGTGTAGAGCTTTGTCATTGTTAATTAGTTAGACAGTTTTTTAAGTTTTACTGTGCTTCAGCGCCGGCCAAGGGTGCTATTGATTTTTTCCCGGAGCGATCTCTGGAAACCGCGAGTATATGGGATTGAGCAGGCCATCCAGCTTCGATCCATCGAGTTCCGGGCCAAGGAATTTACGTTTTCCATGCCTGTCAACCGCCAGCCGTACAACGTGAAGACTCGTCGTTCGCCCACACGCAGATTGGCCACTTCAGACCGGGCATAACGCCTGATATCGCGCGTCAGCAAAGTTGTCATTTCGAATGTCATCTCTGTAGGGGAAACGCTGATCCAGTATCGTGCCACTGCCCGCAAACACGAGACCAAACCGAATAGGATAGCCATGGCCGCGCAGAGGATATATAGCGCCGTTCCTTCTGGATCATGGGTACGGTCGTGATTCCAGCCCAAAACACTTACGATGAGCACCAAAAGAATGCCAGCCATGGCAAACAGGAGGTTTGAAACCACCACCCTTTTCCTGGCAGTTCCACCGATACCCGTGTCGTGCAGGTCATTCTCAACGGTCGTTTCGTCCATAACTCTTCCTACGAATAAAATGCCGCAATCGACTCCACAACGTGCCGCTGTTCGTCTTCCTCAAGTTCAGGAAAAATGGGCAGAGCAAGCACGTCAAGCGCGGCACGCTCGGCTTCCGGCAGGTCACCAGGAGCATAGCCAAGGTACGCGAAACACTTTTGCAGATGCAGCGGAATGGGATAATAAATCTCTGAACCAATCCCGCGTTCGCCGAGGAATGAGCGTAGCTTGTCGCGATCGCGGACGCGGATCACATATTGATGATAGATGTGGTGCGCTCCGGGCAGAGTTTTTAGCAGCACAACTGGAGCCGCGGAGTCGGAGCCGGTTTTGGTCAAGCCGGCACTGCTGAGCAGACGGCCATAAGTCCGTGCACGTTCACGGCGGGCTTCATTCCACTTGGCCAGATGCGGCATCTTCACGCGCAGCACTGCGGCCTGAATGGAATCAAGGCGGCTGTTGGCGCCAACCTCATCGTGATAATAGCGTTGTTTGCCGCCATGGTTGCGAAGCGACCGCATGCGCTCAGCCAGTTTGGCATCGTTGGTTGTTACCGCGCCTGCGTCACCAAATGCGCTGAGATTTTTTGTCGGGTAAAAGCTGAACGCAGCTGCCAGCCCCAGAGATCCCGCGCGTTTCCCATTCCATGTTGCGCCTACCGCCTGGGCTGCGTCTTCCACCAAATGAACATTGAATTCCGCTCCTATCCGGCTGAACGTGTCCATATCCGCGCATTGCCCGTAGAGATGCACCGGCATTACCGCGTGCATACCTCTTGGTGACATCCTGAGCCGTTGCTCTACTTTTGCGGGATCAAGGTTCAGCGTTTCCGGATCGACGTCGGCAAAAACCGGTTTGGCGCCAGAGCGGAGGATCGAACTGGCAGTGGCAAAGAAACTAAAAGGCGTGGTGATTACGGAGTCGCCGGGACCAACCCCGGCAGCTGCCAGAGCCAGCCAGAGCCCGTCTGTACCGGAAGCGCAGCCGACGCAGTCTGCGGTGGCGCACAGGGCGGCAAATTCGCGCTCAAAGGCGACTACTTCTTCGCCCAGAATGTAGTGCTGCGAGTCGCAGACACGCGCCACGGCAGCCAGGACCTCATTACGGATCGAGGCATACTGGCGCGAGAGGTCCAGCATAGGGACATCCGCCGCTGCTTTGTGGCCTGCGCTCTTCATAATTAAGAAAATACGGTCAGGGAAATACGGCTAACAAAATTCTAGCATTGCGGCGGCCAATGTCCGGCACATGGGTCTTTTGCCCGGAACGCCCTGAAAAGTTACAATGATGGAGAAAAGCCACCAAGGCTTCTTCCGCGTCCCTCTATGCAAGCACAGGAGAAAGATCGGCAGATGGAAAATAAGCCGGCACAAAACATACAGGACTCGTTTCTGAATACCGCGCGCAAGGACAAGAGTCAGATCACCATTTATCTGCTGAGCGGGGTGAAACTGACAGGCCGTATCCGGTCCTTTGACAAATATTCAGTCGTCCTTGAAACCAACAATCAGGAACAGCTCATCTTTAAACACGCCATCTCAACCGTGGTAATGGCAAAAGGCAGCCATTTTGACAGCCGTTCGCACGGCTCATCGGCGGAAGGCGACAGCAGTACCGGCAAGTCGGAGGGCTAATTTATTCCTGGGCAGCGTTCCCGCCGTTTTCAACCGTCGGCCGGGATCAAGACTGGTCGTGACGGCCCGGAGCGGGCATTTCTCGTAGCTCTGGAGTTCCGTTACCGCTCCCGTTCCGACCGCGATCTGAATGTGCCGCCCAGCGCCGTGCTTGCGCGCAACGTAGCGTCTGACCGTGCTGAAGCGAAAAGTGTCTCCCGTGTGGGCCTGGAAGAATCGCTGGCCGAGTTCCGCGAGCTGGTGGCTTCCGCCGGGGCGGAGATCGCTGGCGAATTTATTCAGCACCGCGACCGGCCTGATCCCGCAACGCTCATTGGCAAAGGCAAGCTCCAGGAAATTGCCGGCGCCGTGGCTTCCGTTGATGCCGACCTTGTGCTCATCGACCATGAGCTTTCTCCTTCACAGCAGCGCAATATTGAAAAAGAAGTAAACGCGCGGGTGATCGACCGCACCCAGCTTATCCTCGATATCTTTGCCCGCCATGCCCGCAGCCGTGAAGGCCAATTGCAAGTTGAGCTGGCGCAGCTGGAATACATGCTGCCGCGGCTGGCCGGAAGAGGCATTGAGATGTCGCAGCTGGGCGGCGGCATCGGGACACGCGGTCCGGGTGAAACGCAGCTTGAAACCGACCGCCGAAAAATCTATCGCCGTATCCGGCACATCAAGCAGCAGCTTGAGGACGTGAAGCGCATCCGCGGCCAGCAGCGGCAGCGTCGCGAATCTGTTCCGCTGCCGACGGTAGCGTTAGTGGGCTATACCAACGCCGGAAAGTCGACACTATTTAATGTGCTCACGGGCGCGGGCGTGCTGGAGTCGGCAAAGATGTTTGCCACGCTTGATCCCACAGTCCGCAGCGTTACGTTGCCCAGCAAACGCAAGGTGCTCTTGTCGGATACCGTCGGATTTATCCGCAACCTGCCTACCACGCTGGTCTCCGCTTTTCGCGCGACGCTGGAAGAAGTCCAGCGCGCCGCGCTGCTGCTGCATGTAGCCGATGTCACCAGCGCT
>DASXIL010000281.1:0-8073 GCA_036497985.1 Candidatus Angelobacter sp.
CGCGGCCATATCACCGCGCGCTGCGTCTCGCGCTCATAGTCGTCCCATTGGATGGAGAGGGATTTGGTATGCCGCTCCACTAGCCAGCAGACCATGGGATAACTAAACGTCGCCTCCACCATGGTTCCCGCGATACCGACAACTTCTTCCGGCGCAAAGTCGTCCGCTTCGCCGCCCGCGGCCAGCACGGCTTTGACCCTGCGTTCAAACGCTTGCAGCAGTTTCTCCGCCAGTCGCAACACGTTTGGCCCGGACGGAAAAGCGCGGAGGAACAACAGCAGGTCATGAAAACGAATCAGAGACAGCGCATCTTTGCCGAATGTGACGCGACCAGCCGCGTTGAGCACACGGACAATTTCCCGCTCCTTGATTGTACCGATCTGCGTTCGCGCCTGTTCCAGTCTCTGGAGCAGCCGATCTGTGTTTTTATTTACCATTTAGCACTAGCTTTTACCGCAAAGGACGCGATGGACGCAAAGTAAATCGGGAAATCGGATCATCGGGAATCTAAAAACAAAAATCCCGACACCTTTGAAACACGGAGGAAAGGAGGAAGCGGAGGAACCAAACCCCACTATCTCGATTTTCTCCGTGCCTCCGTGGTGAGGTTTTGTTTTCCGATGACCCGATCTCCGATCACAACAGGTAATCCCCGCGATACACCAACTGTCCGTCGAGCACGCGAGCCTCTTTGGTCAAGGCGTGCGGCTTGGGTGGCTTTAAATCCATGATGTGCAAGACCGTATGCCCATGCGCCACCAGATAATCAGAAACCAGCATGCGATGGCAGCGAAAATAAAGCTGCTCCGCGCACATGATGGCGGTATTCGCTTTCGCGGCGCGTTCCACCAGCCGCGCAATGGCCTGTGCGAATTTGTCTGACAGCATGTAATCGGCATAGTTGCGGAACGAGGGGTTGCGCAGTGCGATGTTGGGCGATTGGTCCGGCGGCATCTGCTTGCCGCGCCGTCCACCAAGATCTTTTTCCCATACGTAGTCGCAGCCGATCTCCGGAAGCCACAGCTCCAGGTGCTCACGGTTGAAATGCGGGTGGCGTCGCGACATGGGAAAAGCGCGAATATCTTCCAGCACGCGAATGTCATGCGCTTGCAGGACCGACGAGAAATCGGCAAGATCGCGTGTGGAATGCCCAATGGTGAAGATGGTGGCCACGGTTTGATTTTATTGGATGTCCAAGCTGTTATTTACAATTGCTAAGCATGCATCCACTTCTGCTTGAAACCGCACACCGCCCTATCCCCATGCCCAGCGGGCCATGGAGCATGAAGCAGACGTGGCATGACCTGCTGTTTGCCCACTGGCCGCTACCGCCAGACAGGATCCGGCCGTTAGTCCCACAAGAACTCGAGCTTGATCTCCGCGATGGTAGCGCCTGGGTCGCTGTTGCGCCGTTCTGGATGAGCGGCATCCGCGCCCACCTGGCCACGCCGCTGCCGTTCATTTCTAAATTCTGCGAGCTGAACGTGCGGACTTATGTCCGCTATAAGGGCGTGCCGGGAGTTTATTTCTTCAGTCTCGATGCGGCCAGCCTTCCCGCGGTGCTGGGCGCGCGCGCCACTTACAAACTGCCTTACTTTCATGCGGCCATGCTGATCCGTTCGTCGGGCGAGTCGTTTGAATACACCAGCAGCCGTTTGCAGGAGCCAAGGCCGGCAAACTTCCATGCGCGCTACAGGCCAACCTCGCCGCCACGGATTCGCGACAAAGATTCAATCGAAGCTTTTCTCACCGAGCGCTACTGCCTCTATACGGTCGATAAGGGCCATGTTCTTCGCGCGTACATCCATCACCTGCCATGGCAGCTGCAGGATGCCGAAGCCGAGTTTGACATCAATACCATGGCGCAAGCTTCCGGCATCGACCTGCCCGATACAAAGCCGCTGCTGCATTTTTCCCGAAACCTGGAAGTGCTGGTCTGGTGGCCGGAAAAGGTCGGGTAGTGATTAAAGCGGCTTCTTTTTTGCTGGCCAACACTTCATTTTTGTGTGCATAATGTCGAACCAATTTCCCGTGCAGGAGCAAAACCATGAGCGGTCTTGGCCTTTCGTCATCTCCGTCACCTGATCCATTGCCATCCGTAAGCGCTGCGGCGCAGGCGGAAACCACAGCGGCGTTGCACAAGGGAGCAAACTGGCTATTCCTGATCGGCGGCTTGTCCGTGGTCAACACGGTGAGCCTCATCAGCGGCAGCACGTGGATCTTCCTGGGAGGATTGGGCGTAACGGAGATTGCGGCAGCAATCGCCATGCGATTAGGAACTAAAGGGCAGTTGATAGGGCTATTCGTGAACTTGTGGGCCACCGCATTCTTTGTGGTTCTGGGATTTTTTGCCCGCAAAGGGCAGAAATGGGCCTTCATCACTGGCATGGCGCTCTATGCGGCTGACGCCCTGGTAGTTTTATTGCTTCAGCAGTGGATCATGATTCTTTTTCATGGCTTCGTTTTCTTTCGTCTTTACCAGGGGTTCTCAAGTTGCAGAGAGCTGCACGCGTTTGATAAACGCAGTCCGGCCACGGGAATGCCAATAGGGTCCTGAGGCACAGCCAAAAATTCTACAGCTCGGCTTTTCTATTCGCTCCAGCACTGCTCGCCTTGCTGAAGGCGAGCCCGTGGGCGTATCTTTTTTGTTGATGCTTACGGCAGGATTCAACGAGGGGCTGCTCCGAAATCCAAGACCTCCGTTAGGCCACTCACTGCATCTCACACAAAATCCTCGCACCCTAATCAGCCCACTGGAGACGTTATGACCAGAGCAGAGCTAGATCGACGCAAATTTTTACAGATGGCCGCCGCCGCAGGCGCTATCACCGTTTTTCCTGACGTAGAGTACAGCCACGCCGCCACGGAACCCCAGGCTTCTGGGATTGTCATGCGTCCGGTAAGCCTGAGCGTGAATGGGACCGCGCACCAGCTCGAGATCGATACGCGTGCCACTCTGCTGGACACATTGCGCGAACAGTTGCAGTTGTTCGGCACTAAGAAAGGCTGTGACCACGGCCAGTGCGGCGCATGCACCGTACACGTCAACGGACGTCGTGTGAATTCCTGCCTCACGCTGGCGGTCATGCATGAGGGCGATGAAATTACCACCATTGAAGGGCTTGCCCAGGGCGAGCAGCTTTCGCCCATGCAGACGGCGTTCGTGGAGCATGATGGCTTTCAGTGCGGATACTGCACGCCGGGGCAGATCATGTCCGCCACAGCGCTCCTGAAAGAGCCGTGCGGCTCGACGGATGACGACATCCGCGAGTGCATGAGCGGCAATATCTGCCGTTGCGGAGCTTATCCCAACATTGTTACCGCGGTTAAAGCCGTGCGCAAAAGCTGACAAGGGGACGCGATGCTGCCTTTCGATTACGCAAAAGCCAAGAATGAAAATGACGCAATAGACCGCGTCCGCGTTCCCAAAGCGGCGTTTGTAGCGGGCGGGACAACGCTCATCGATCTGATGAAGCTCAACGTGATGCTGCCTGCGATGCTGGTCGACATCAATGGGCTGCCGCTGGATAAAATCGAAACTCTTCCCGAGGGCGGCTTGCGCATTGGCGCAATGGTGAGAAATAGCGACATGGCACACCATCCTGAAGTCATCAAACGCTTCCCAGTGCTTTCACAAGCGGTATTGGCCGGCGCGTCGCCCCAGTTGCGCAACATGGCCACCACGGGCGGCAACCTGATGCAACGCACACGCTGTTATTACTTCCGCGATACAGCCTATGTCTGCAACAAACGCCAGCCCGGCTCCGGCTGCGCTGCCATGGATGGCTTCAACCGCATTCATGCTGTCCTGGGCGGCAGCGACCAATGCATCGCAACGCATCCCTCCGATATGGCAGTTGCGCTCGTTGCACTCGATGCCATTGTGCACATCAAAGGTCCAAGCGGCGGAGAACGCAAAGTTCCAGCCGCTGATTTTCACCTTCTTCCGGGCAAAACGCCGCACAAAGAAACGGTCGTCGAGCCCGGCGAACTGATCACCTACGTGACCATTCCGAACACTAAGTTCGCGGCGCAATCGGCGTATGTGAAGCTGCGTGACCGTGCGTCATATGAATTTGCGCTGGCTTCAGCGGGAGCAGCGCTGGAACTGCAAGGCAATAAGATCCACGCGGCGCGGCTGGCTCTGGGCGGTGTTGCGACCAAGCCCTGGCGATCGCTCGAAGCTGAGCGTGTGCTTACGGGCGCCGCGGCAGATGAAAAAACTTTCCACACGGCGGCAGAAGCAGCAATGAAGTCCGCTGTCGCGCACAAATATAACGGATTCAAGATCGAGTTGGCCAAGCGCGCCATTGTGCGAGCGCTTGCCAGCGCGGCGCAGTCCAAAGCGGATGGCCGGTCATGAGCATCGCCGTAGGTTCGCGAGTCAGCAGAAAAGATGGACACCTGAAAGTCACCGGACAGGCCCGCTATGCCGCTGACCATCCTATGAAGAACGTGGCCCATGCGGTGGCGGTTTGCAGCACCGTGGCCAAGGGACGGGTTGCAAGCATTGACAGCGCCGATGCCGAGAAAGCAGCAGGCTTTCTTGCGATCATCCACCACGGCAACGCGCCAAAAATGTTTCGTCCGGTCAATAACTTCATGACCGCGTCAAAGCCGGGTGAAATCCGCGTAGTCTTCGAAGACGACAAAGTCCATTATGCCGGGCAGTACGTGGCCGTGGTGGTTGCAGAAACCCTGCAACAGGCGCAGCACGCCGCAGGCCTGGTGAAGATCACCTATGAGACAATGCCGCCGCTGGTGGAAACCGAGCAGGCCATGAGCACGGTTTACGATCCATCAGAATTTTTTGGCGAGAAGCTGAAAGCGCAGCGTGGCGATCCTGCGGGGGCACTCCAGAGCGCTGCGGTCAAGCATGAAGCCGAGTACTTCACGCCCAACGAGCACCACAATCCCATGGAGCCGTCCGCCTCAATGGCGGCATGGGACGGCGAAGACCTGACGTTGTGGGAGACCACGCAGTGGGTCGTGGGGGCGCGCAATACCGTGGCGGAGACGCTGGGAATTTCCGAGGAACGAATTCACATCATCTCGCCTTTTATTGGCGGCGGGTTCGGATGCAAGGGGTTCATCTGGCCGCATTCGGTCATGAGCGCGATAGCCGCAAAGAAAACCGGCCGCCCGGTAAAGCTGAACCTCACGCGCAAGCAGATGTTCAGCGGCGCAGGACATCGCTCAGAAACCCGGCAAAAAGTCCTTCTGGGCGCGACAAAGGAAGGCAAGCTTACGGCGGTCCAGCATGACACCCTGGTGCAGACCTCCACGGTCGATGAATTCGTGGAGTCTTGCGGCAACACCAGCCGTTTTCTGTACAGCAGCCCCAACATGAGCATTGCGCACCACGCCGTGCGGGTAAATATCGCCACGCCCACGCCGATGCGCGCACCGGGGGAAAATCCCGGCCTGTTTGCCATGGAGTCGGCGATGGACGAGCTGGCTTACAAGCTCAATATTGATCCGGTGCAGCTGCGCATCATCAATCACTCAGACAAAAATGAACATACGAACCAACCGTGGTCGAGCAAGTATTTGAAAGAGTGTTACCAGACAGCCGCGGAAAAGTTTGGCTGGGCAAAACGTAATCCCAAACCGGGTTCCATGCGCGACGGCAAATACCTGGTCGGGTGGGGCATGGCGACGGCCACCTATCCTGGAATGCGCAGCCCCGGCGCAGCCAAGGTTCGCATTCTCCAAGACGGGTCAGCGCAGGTGATCAGCGCCACGCAGGATATGGGCGGCGGAACGTATACCACCATGACGCAGGTAGTTGCAGATATTACGGGAATTCCGGTGGACAGAATCCGACCGGAACTAGGTGACAGCCGCATGCCTCCTGCGCCTGTCTCTGGTGGATCTATGACGACAGCCAGCGTCCTGCCTGCCGTGAATCGCGCCGCAACAGATGCGCTAAAGAAAATTGTCCAGGCGGCAATCGCGGACGAAAAGTCGCCGTTCCACGGCAAAAAAGAAGATGAAGTGGTGGCTGGCGGAGGCCGAGTTTATCTGAAGGGCTCGTCACCCGAATCTGGAAGCACATACGCGCAGGTGCTGGCGTCAAAGAACCAGGCCGCAGTCGAGGGCGAGAGCACGCTACAGCCGGGCCAGGAGCGCGAGAAATATGCGTTCCAGTCCTGGGGAGCGCAGTTTGTGGAAGTGAATGTCGATCCTGAGATCGCCAAAGTAACAGTGTCGCGCGTCGTCAGCGCATTCGATATCGGCAAGGTCATCAACCGCAAGACCGTGGAGAGCCAGGCGTATAGCGGAATCATCATGGGAATCGGCATGGCGCTGATGGAACACACCGTGTATGACCATCGCGATGGCGGCATCGTGAATAGCAATTTAACGGACTATGCTGTCCCGGTGAATGCCGACATCCATTCGATTGAAGTCGATTTCATCGACAAACCAGACCCGTATATCGATCCCTATATCGGCGCGCGGGGCGCTGGGGAAATTACGGTAACGGGCGTGGCCGCGGCAATCGCGAACGCAATTTATCATGCAACCGGAAGGCGTGTGCGCGAACTGCCAATTACGCCGGACAAATTGCTCTAGCGGAACCGAACGCCGGGAACCGGTCAGATCACGGGCACGTCAGTTGCGCCATGCCGGTAACGTTCATGCTGCTCATGCTCATCTGTGAGAGCGGCATGTTGGGGTCCATTGGCGCGGTGGCCTGAACCGTGATCATCCCCATGAAGCCGGAGCACTGCGCAAGACCGTTTGCGCTAATGCTTACTCCCATCGGCGCCGGTTGACCGGAAAATGGACTGCCCAGGGACCACCGAACAGGAATATTTGCTGACATCGGCGCCATGTTGAAGTTTCCCATGGCTGAGAATTGCACCATACCGTTGGACACCATCGCATCGGCGGACATGGGAGTAACCGTAATGCTTTGCATCTGACGAGTCGAACTCATCATCATGGAATTGCCGCCACAGGAGACCGTCAAGAGAAAGGTGATTGCGGTCAGGGGAACCAGAACAGCTGCCGGATGTTTGCGGATAAATGCTTTGAGGGTAGACGATCTGCGCATAGACACCTCCAAATATTGCCGAAGGGCAAGAGATAGCGCTGCGGCCCGAGAAGACCGCTCTCAATGATGCTACGCCGATCCAGAGAAGAACGCTATAGGATGGCATTCGGCTTGGCCATGCCCAGCAGAATCTGGAACAACACCAGCCAGCGCTTCAAGTTTACGGTGACTAAAAAATTTTCCCTGGCATGTGCCTTGCCATTCTTGCCCAGTTGCGCGGCAAATTCAGGGTGCGTGAGCAGATAACGGATCTGGTAGGCGCACCCTTCCACGGAATGCACCAGCACTCCGGTGAGCTTGTGGACAATCTGCGACGTAATTCCGCCCACAGCTCCTGCAACCACTGGCTTCTCTTTCCAAAGCCCCTCGGTCACGGTAAGGCCAAAACCTTCTTTCAGCGACTTCTGCACGATCACCGTGGAAGCACGCTGCAGCGCGTTAATTTCCAGGGCAGACCATGGCGGCAGATTCAGAACAATGATGTCGGGATCGTCGCCGGCCGCTTCCATCACTTCTTGAAGCACACCTGCGCCTTCAGGATCGTCAGTCGCTCCTCCTCCAGCCAGCACTAACTGGCAATCGACATATTTTTTCACCAGTTTGTAGGATTCCACTACGCCCACCGGATCTTTCAACCTGTCAAAGCGGGAGATCTGCGTGATGACAGGACGCGAGCGGTCAATCCCGAAATCGTCACAAACCTTGTTGACGAATTCTTCCGGAAGCTCTTTGTTCTTTTCTGAAAGCGGATCAACCGAAGGGTAAAAAAGATATTGGGGACTGGCCAGTTGCCGCGTGAACGCCGGCGCGGAAAAGATGGTGGCATCGTATTGTTCCACCTGCGGTTTCAGAAATTCCCAGACCCCCGGATGTGGATTGGAAAGATCAATGTGGCAACGCCATATCCACTTGCCCTGTTTCGGAGACTTCGAGCGCACCAATCCTACCGGCTGCGGATCGTGAATCACGATCAAATCTTCCTCAAATTCCATGCGCTTGCGGTTCTGCTC
>DASXIL010000282.1:0-4231 GCA_036497985.1 Candidatus Angelobacter sp.
ATGGGACTATCAACAAATACCGGCACACTGGGAATCTGGTTGGCTTCCATGAGTTCTTTCAGCAGGAATAAGAATTTCTGTGTACGCTCCACCGCAAAGGCCGGAACCACTACAGAACCGCCGCGCTGTACGGTCCGGGAAATGATTTCCGCAAGATGTGGACGCACATCGTCATGGGGATGGGCGCGATTGCCATAGGTGGATTCCATTACCAGGATTTCCGGATCTTCGTTTCGTTCCGGCCCGGCGTGCACCACGCGGCCAGGGGCGGAGGGCTGCACCGGGACTCGGCCGATATCTCCGGTGAAGAGGAGCTTGCGCGCCTTTGTGGCATCGCCAAGGAAAAGCTCAACCATGCTGGAGCCAAGAATGTGTCCCGCGTGGACAAACCGAAAGCCAAGCTCTGGGCTGAGCTGCGTGACTTCATGAAACGCAACCGGCTTGAATAAGTGCATACAGTCTTCGGCGTCCTGCAACGTGTATAGGGGCAAGGCAGGATGGTGCTTGGAGGACTTCTTCTGGTTGTGGAACCGCGCTTCTTCCTCCTGCAGATGGCCGGAATCAGCCAATATGACGGAGCATAGATCGATGGTGGGAGGCGTTGCGTAAATCGGCCCGCTGAAACCTTCTTTGGCCAACCGCGGAATCCAGCCACAGTGATCGAGATGGGCGTGCGTCAAAATTACGGCGTCAATATCGCGCGCTGGGACGGGAGTATCTTCCCAGTTGCGCTGTCTCCATTCTTTAAGGCCTTGAAAAAGACCACAGTCAACGAGCACTTGCATGCCCGGCTGGCGGGACGAATCATCGCGCGTGTTGATCAGGTGTTTAGATCCAGTAACGGTTCCGGCAGCACCGAGAAATTGAAGATAGGCCACAGTGTTCCTTTTTAACAGTAGCTTTTGCGGAGCGAACCATTTCACAGGAAAACGCTGATCAGCGCGGGCTGGCGAAAGGGTTCTCAATAACAATACCGGCGATCATCTGTCCTGCGTTCAGATCTTCGGACAGGATTCGGACGGCGCCACTCTTGAGAGCGGAGGCGACAATCAGAGCGTCCCAGAATCCGATCCTGGACGCATCTTCGATTTGGAATGCCATAGAGATTTCAGCAGGTGTGGTATCCACGCACCAAACTGCGTAGTTGTTCACGACCGTGCGGGCCGAGTCTTTGGAGATTGGATGGGGAATTTTTCGCGTGACGTTTACGTAGAATTCCTGGAGCACCTGCGTGCTCAAGACACCAGTCCGTTCACTCCAAAGCTCACGTAGAACACTCTTCGCAGCCTCGTGCCTGGCTTTGGCATCGACATCGTGAGCATAAATCAACACGTTTGTGTCGACAAATGTTCTATCGTTCATGCAGTTCGTCCCGGTCCGCTCGAATTACACCACCCAGATGGAATCCCTGATCGAGAAGCGCCAACGCCTGCCGTTCAGCACGCTCGTATGCTTCTTCGTTACTTACAAGGAATTCGATTTCCTGGGCCAGGAGTCCGCTGATCGAAGTCTCACGCCGGGCGGCAAGAATCTTCGCTTTTTTGAGCACTTTCCGGCTCAAACTTATGGTTACATTCTGTTTCTCGCCGTCTCGCGAAGCTGCCACAAAGTGCCTCCATTCCAATTTTTCACGTATATTACGTGTAGCACGTATGGTGCGTATCGTCAAGATTCGGTGGCAATCAGCACAGCGCGACCTCTTTCTTCGGTTTAATCCCAATTAAGGAATTTTTTGGTAACTTTAGCGCAGCCTTGAGCGTTCTAATGGGTGTTCGATTCCGAACAGCCCATTGCATTAGCGAACACCCAAAGGGCCTATCTGGAGGTATTCATCTGCTATTCTGGTTCTTGTTTTCAGTGAGTTAGAGCAGGGGTCATTTCGGCACAAAACGTGCCCGCTCTTTGACGTGCCACGCTTTCAGGGCACGGGAAAGCAAGTAAACTTTCGGCGACCGACGCCGCTGCCCTAGGATAAGGAGTTGGGTATGCGTGAACTGAAGAAAGCAGGCTTTGCCCTCTGTATAGGAATGCTTTTGTTCATTCTTACCGGATTTGGCCCCAAGCGGAGCACAACTGTTTCCGGCGGTGGCGATACCGAGGCCTTTGCACGCCATCTTTCCATGCTTCGCTCAGGGAAGCCGCAGCAGAAAGCAGCAGCTGCTTACTGGCTGGGGCAACAGAGGTCGGCTGCCGCGGGAGCGGTTGATTCGCTTCTGGAATTTTTAGGTGATGCCACTGAGGTCGATGCCAAACAGTACCGCCAGCGTCCGCTGGAGAAAATGACGCTGGGCGAGGAAGTGGCCGCAGCCCTGGTCAACATTGGGCATCCTTCCATTGAACCGCTGATCCGGGTGTTGAAGAATTCTCCGCAGGCAGAGGCGCGCAAGAATGCCGCCTGGGCCCTGGGAGCGCTGCACGATACCGGCGCTACAAGCAGCGAGATCTAAAACAAGTTTCTGATTTCCAATGACACAAGGAGCAAGACGCGATAAGTGTGCCAATGGGGCAAGCGGTGAGAGGCTTAGAAGGCAGCATTTAGCCTTCAGGGGTTAGCTGGTAATTTCATGGGAACTTTTCTTCAAGACCTCAGATACGCGCTGCGCATGCTGCGAAAGAATCCTGCCTTCACCGCCATTGCGGTAATAACGCTGGCGCTGGGCATCGGCGCAAACACCGCTATCTTCAGCCTGGAAAATGCAGTCATGCTCAAGATGCTGCCGGTGAAGAACCCCGGAGAGCTGGTAGTGGTGGGCGATCCCACGGACGTCCACGGTCGGCACATGGGCGATCCGCAAGTAACTGCGTTTTCTTATCCACTCTACCGGGACATACGCGATGGCAGCAGCGTCTTTACCGGAATGCTTGCTTCCGGAGAAGCGCACCGGCTCCGCGTGACCGGGGATTCCATCGGTGAGATTTCCGGCAACTCTACCGGAGTACTTGTCAGCGGCAATTACTTTTCAGTGCTGGGCGTGAACGCGCTTTACGGACGAGTGATTACACCGGAGGACGATTCTGGGCCGGGCGCCCATCCGGTAGCGGTGGTGAGTTACGGCTTTTGGAAAAATAAGCTGGGAGAGAACCCGAACATCGTGGGCCAAACGCTGCGCATCAACAACTATCCATTCACAGTGATAGGTGTGGCGCCGCCGGGATTCTACGGCGATACGGTGGGCGACGCACAAGACTTCTGGGCCCCCGTGACAATGCAGGAGCAGCTGATCAGCGGGCGCAAATATCTGGAAACCTACAACACGAGCTGGCTGCACGTGATCGCCCGCCTGAAGCCCGGAGTCACGGTGGAAAAAGCCGCGGCGAACGTGAACCTGGTAATGCAGCAGTTGGTCAGCGGGCCGCTCAAGGCAAAGCTGAATAAGGACGATCTGGATAACCTAAAGGGCGTAAAGGTCCCGGTGAGCGGAGGCGGGGGCGGTTTCTCTGACTTGCGTGGCGACTTCCAGCAACCGCTCTTGCTGATGATGATCATTGTGGCGCTGGTCCTGGTGATTGCGTGCGTCAACGTGGCCAACCTTCTGCTGGCGCGAGCTTCCTCACGCAGGAAGGAATTCGCCGTAAAAGTGGCAATTGGCGCCGCTCCGGGCCGTATCGTTCGCCAGCTTTTGACGGAAAGTATTCTTCTGGCGTTTACAGGTGGAGCGCTGGGACTGTTGCTGGCGCGCTGGGGCACGGACGCGCTGCTCAAACTAAGCGGAAACAATGATCTTGAAGCTTCACCCGATCTATGGGTATTTCTTTTTACCGCCGCTATGTGCGTACTTACGGGCATTCTGTTTGGACTGATACCTGCACTGCGTTCACGCCGCGTGGCAGTGGCCCTGACATTGAAGTCTGGCTCGCAAAATGGAAACAGCGCCAATGCCGGCTGGAATTGGGGAAAACTGCTGGTTACAGGGCAGGTTGCGGTGTCACTGCTGGTGCTGTTTGTTGCTGGGCTGCTGGTGCATAGCCTGCAAAACATCCGCAATGTGGACCTTGGCTATCACCGTGAGCATCTGCTGGTGGTCTCCACGGACCCATTGGCCGCGGGGTACAACAACAATGCCAGGGTCTCAAGCTTTGCGAATCAACTGGCGGAACAGGTAAGCAGTTTGCCCGGAGTTGTGGCCCTAACAAGTTCAAAGAACGGGCTGTTCAGCTGAAGCGAATCAGGAAACAGCATCAAGGTGGAAGGCTACACATCAAAGAACGATGCTGACTTGCAGGCCGCCTT
>DASXIL010000283.1:0-3597 GCA_036497985.1 Candidatus Angelobacter sp.
TGCGTTCGGTGTTCTAGCACCGGCGTGGCCCGTTAGTTTTATAAATGTGCGGTGAGGGTGGACGCAACAAAATAGCGAAGCGTTTTGAAGAAACGCATAAAGTTAAGCGGCGGATTTATTTTGTTAAACGGCGATTTTTGCAGGGAGGGTTTTTCCCTCAGGGGCTAAAGCCCAATTTTTTAACAGCGATATCGCAGGCATAAATGCCTGCTCCACCCCGTGAGGGATGCGCCGCCGGTTCCGCCCGTCAGGGAAATAGGTCTTACTTCGCCTCGTATACTGTTTTGCCGCCGACAACGGTGCGCAGCACACGGGTCTTTAATATCTCCGGCGGAGCGACTTTCGTGATGTCGCGATCCAGCACGACAAAGTCAGCCAACATGCCGGGAGAGAGCTGGCCTTTTTTTTCTTCAGCAAATTCCGCAAAGGCCGAGCCGGTGGTGTAAGCGGCAATCGCGTGGTCGATGCTCAGCTTTTGCTCGGGATAATATTCTTTCGTCCCCGCTTCATTTTTGCGCGTTACCGCCGCGTACAGCCCGCGGAACGGCGTGATCGGCTCGACCGGGTAGTCTGTTCCAAAAGCCAGAGGGATGCCGTTGTCTTCAAACTCCTTCCACGGATAAGAATGCTTTGCGCGTTCCGGGCCAATGTGTGATTCAGCCCAATTCATATCAGTGAGCAGATGGTTCGGCTGTACCGAGGCGATCACGCCCAGGTCTTTGAATTTCTTGAAATCTTCCGGGGCGATGACCTGATCATGCTCAATGCGGAAGCGCAGGTCTTTCTTGTTGCTCTTCTGGATGGCGTAAGCAAATGCGTCCAGCGCCATGCGCGCGCCACGGTCGCCGATGGCGTGAAAGCCGATCTGGAAACCATCATTCGCGCGCTCAGCCGCCATGGCGTTGAGCTTGTCCTGTTCATAGCGTGGAATGCCGGAATTTTTCGGATCGTCGTTATACGGCGCGAGCATGGCGGCGGTGCGCGAGCCGAGCGATCCATCCATAAAGCCCTTGAGCATGGTGGTGTGCAGCATGGGATCACTGTGCTCATGGTGCTGGCGCATTTTCAGCAACTGTTCAACAGGCGCATCGAAGGGCAGCCACTCAGAGATGCGCAAGGTCAGCTTGCCTTCTTTTTCCATCTGCTCATAGGTAAGAAAATCTTCCCAGTCAGAGTTGTCCTGGGCAGAGGTGATGCCCGAGCGCGCTGCATCCTGCAATGCAAGTTCAGCGGCTTTGCGGCGCTGTGCCGGGCTGGGCGGCGGAATCTTATCGAACACCGCTCCCATTGCTGTCTCGCGCAAAATTCCTGTGGGCTCGCCTTTGTCGTCACGATCAATCTTGCCGCCGTGCGGGTCTGGGCTCTGCGCCGTGACGCCAGCAGCTTTCAGCGCGGCGCTGTTGGCAATGGCGATGTGCCCGTCCACGCGATTGAAGATTGCCGGATGGCCGCCAGTCACAGAGTCAATATCTGCCTTGGTCGGCGTTTTCTGTTCTGTCCACAACGTGTGGTCCCAGCCACGGCCAATTATCCACTCTGCCGGACCAGCGGTCTTGACGCGAGCGGCGATGCGCTGCTTCATGTCGTCGAGAGATTTGCTGCCGACAAGATTGACGTTGAGTTTTTCAAAACCACCGGAACCTAAATGCACGTGGGCATCGTTAAAGCCGGGCATCACGAAATGGCCACCAAGGTCGATGACCTGGGTCTTTGGGCCTTTAAATTTCTGAATGTTTTCATTGCTTCCAACGCTGACAATCTTGCCATTGGCCACAGCGATTGCCTGCATCGGGCCGAGATTCAGATCCGGCGGCGAAGATGGCCTGGCGCCACTAATCGCTGTTGTGGTTGTTATTACGGGAGCCTGTACGCCGGAATAAACGTTGCCGTTCACAAAAATTAGGTCGGCGAGCGATTGCGATTGCTGCGCGGAAGACAAACTTGCCATGGTTAGCACCATTAAGAAAGCCAAAATAATTTTCATTCATGCACTCCGGTAAGAGCCAATAAGACTAGCAGAATCCGCTTGAGTCCAAGGTCGCGGTTGCTGCAATCGAACCACTCGCGCAACGTGTGCGCGCCGCCGCCATCGCCACCAGCGCCGATGGTGGTGGCTTCAATCCCAAGCGAGAGCGGCACGTTGGCATCGGTTGAGGCAAGCCGCGGAAAAGATTCAATCCGCAAGTGCTTGTCCGCGGCGCGGACAAACTGCAGAATGCGCGCGTCCGACGGCAGCTCGGCAGCAGGGCGGTCACCGATGCTTTCAATGGCCAGCGTAACTTTGAGTTCGCCGGAACGATGCGAAAGCGGCGCTTCACGCCATGCTTCCGCCACGCATTCACGCAGGCGGTCTTCAAGCTTTTGCAGCTCTTCCATGGATGCAGAGCGGAGATCGACACGCGCGGTAGCCGATTCAGGAATCGAGTTTACCGACGTGCCGCCTGAAACGACTCCCACGTTGAATGTAGTGCGCGGCGACTCCGGCGCTTGAACTTCACTAAAGCGAGCGAGTGCACGCGAAAGCAGAATGATGGGATTGGGCACGCCGAAGTCGCTCCACGAGTGGCCGCCGGGACCGCGAAAGGTGATTTCAAAACGCCGGCTTCCGAGCGCCTGATTCACATACGTGTCAGTGCCCGCGCCATCGATCACCAACAGAGACTGGATGGAGTCGCGCCACGGAGAGGCCGAGAAAAGGTGCCTCATGCCACGAAGATTGCCTTCGCCTTCCTCACCTACGTTGCCGATGAAAAGGATGTTTGTGGCCGGTTTGAGCTGCGTCCTTTTTAGCGCATGGGCGACTGCCAGAAGCGCGGTAACGCCCGCTGCATTGTCACTGATCCCGGGACCATAAAGCTTGCTGGCTTCTTCCCGCGTGCGCAGCGCTGTGCCCTGGGGAAACACGGTATCCAGATGCGCACTGATGCCAATGAGTGGTGCAGCCTGCCCGCCGTGCAGCAGCCCCAATACGTTCCGCAGTTTGTCCACCTGAACGCCATCAAGACCGAGCGCGGTAAATCTCTGCCGAAGCCATTCGCTTCGCGCAGCCTCGCCAAACGGAGGAGCTGGGATTTCAGTAAGCTCACGCTGCCAGCGGCGAAACTCCATTTCCCGATTGTGCAGATAGGCAAAAGCAGCATGCACACTCCGCATCTCCGCGATGCGGGCAATCTCGCGCTGGGCTGAGGCCCGCGAGCTGTCAGGAATAGGTGGGCGGGTGGCCATCTCTTGAACGAATACTATATTACCCCGCCGTTTATTTTCAGCGCTGGGTCAGGAGCAATTGCAGCTTGCTCAGCATATCGGCATAAGAAGGGGCCACTGCGTTCACACCGGGAGGAAGGTCTCCATTGTGGCCTTTGGCCAAGAGAAGAATTGGAAGATGAGGATTGACGATCCTGAATGTTTGCGCAACTGACCAGCCACCAGTTGAGGCGAAATCCGAGTCCAGCACGACGGCGGCCAAGTGGTTGCTCACGCAAACTGCCACCGCTTGTTCAGGTGTAGAAGCCCGAAACACTTCATATTCCCTCCGCGGCAGGGCTTCGCACATCGCCTTGAGTTGAAAAGACGAAAGCGAAACACAAAGGATACGGG
>DASXIL010000284.1:0-11754 GCA_036497985.1 Candidatus Angelobacter sp.
AAGGCCCTGATCGTGACCATCCATCACCCGCCGTTTTCCGGCGACACCGAGCATTCCGGCAGCAGCGTCGCCGAGCAGGCGCTGTTCGATAGCTTTAGCGCCACCGGGCGTTATCCGCACCTGATCTTGTCTGGACACGTGCATAATTACCAGCGCTTCACCAACGTGGTCGGCGGGAAGCAGATTCCCTGCGTGGTCGCGGGCGCCGGCGGATATACTAAGCTGGGCACGCTGCACCAGATCAACGGCCAAAATCCAACCGTGCCTCTGCCGCTCGGAGGCGGGCTTACGTTGGAGCAATACGATACGACGGAGTTCGGATTTCTGCGCCTCGAGGTAAGCAAGACGCAGATCGTCGGGAATTACTTTGCCGCCGCTTACGATCCCAGCAATGTTCCGCCGCCGAATCTGCGAGACAGCTTCACCATCGATCTGGCCAGCCACACTGTAAGTACCGGTACCAGTGGGGTCGGGGGCAATAAGCCGCCTAAACCACCAAAGCCGCCCAAACCCTCGAAACCGCCAAAACCACCGAAGCCCCCCAAGAAAAAGCGGCGCAGGCACTGAGTTTATGGAAGCGGGGGCCTTACGGCCCCCGACTTCTGCGCGCTGTGCTAGCCTTTCCTCATGCTCCACATTACCAACGGAGAATCGGTCACCGGCACCTTCCGGCAGGTTAGATTTCCGGGAACATATCTTGCGTGGAATGACGCCCTGCATGATGGCCCCGTTCCTCAGACGGCGACGCTGAGCGAACTCTCTGACATTCGCGCACAAGCTCTGGCCGATTTCGGCTGGGGCGACCCTGAAAAACCTCGCGCCGGCTTTGCCAACCGCGACCGTACTCTCCAGGATTTCCGCAAGCACCAGGAAGTAGTGCTCTGGTTTGAGCATGATCTTTATGACCAGTTGCAGCTTATCCAGTTGCTGGATTGGTTTGAGCAGCAGGACCTGGAAGGCATCAATCTTGATCTGATCCAGATCGATTCTTATCCCGGCGTGCGTCCGTTTTATGGCCTTGGGCAGCTCAGCGGGCCGCAACTGGCGAGGCTGTTTCCCATGCGCAAGCGCGTGACCCACGCGCAACGGAGCATCGCCACGGAAGCATGGCGCGCCTTCCGCGCTGAAGATCCCACAGACCTGGCGGCGATCTCGCAACAAAAGTTCCCTGAGATGCCGTTCCTTGCCGCGGCGCTCGCCCGTTTCCTTGAAGAGTATCCCGGGACAACCGATGGGCTTTCCCGTACCGAGCGCCAGCTCTTGCAGGCGGCCGCTGCCGGCAAGCGCAAGAAGCAGGAGATTTATTTTGAGTCGCGCAAGCAGGAAGACGTGCCCTGGGGCGACTTGTCAGTGTACTTGCGGCTCGCGTGGCTCACGACCGGTCCCACTCCCGCGCTCATTGAATCGCCCACAAATGAGTTCACAATCACCGATGCGGGCCGCCAGTTGCTGGAAGGCAAAGCTGACTGGATCAAGCTGCAAGGTGGCGTCGATCGCTGGCTCGGCGGCGTGCACCTCACCGGCGATCAACCGAAGTGGCGATGGGACAATGAGCAAAAAGCTCTGACAGGAAATTGATCTACAAGTCGCGAAAATACCAAGAGCCAAATACCAAGAGCCAAGCACCAACAGCCTCTTCTAGCCGCTCGTGGCTAGCAGCTAGTGGCTCGTTATCTCAAATGTCCAGGCAGCGTCTTGGCCACGTCATTGAAGATCACGACTGCCGCGAACAAGACCAAAAAGACAAACGCGGCCTGATACACACGTTCTTTTACTTCCTGCTTGATATCCCGGCGCATCACCGCTTCCACTAATAGCATCAGCATCAGGCCGCCATCCAGAATCGGAATTGGCAGCAAATTGAAGATTGCCAGGTTCAGGCTGATGAGCGCCATGAATTTCAGCAGAGAAGGCATGCCCATTCTGGCTGCCTGTCCTGAATAGCGCATGATCCCGATGGGGCCGCTCATCTGCTGGATGGAATTCTTGTGCTGGATAAGCTTGCCCAGCAATTCAAAAATCAGCAGGGAATTGCTCTTGCACTCTTCGTAGGAAGTCTGCACTGCTACCGGGAAGGGAAGCTTTTCCACCTGCTCCATGCTCACGCCGATGCGGTACTTCTTCTCCGTGGTATCAGGCGACCCCACCAGTTCACCGGGAATCGCCAGAGTCAAGTTCTTGCGATCACGAAGAATGGTCAACTGCACCGGACTTCCCTTGGCTTCCTGCAATGTTTTCAGCAGGTCATCCACGGAATGAATGGGTTTGCCATTCACTGAGACCAGAACGTCGCCGCTCTTGATGTGGGCTTTATCGGCAGGCAGTCCGGGCTCAATCATGCCCACTACGCCCGGCGGCTCCAATCCTACATCGCCTTCATGGTCCTTGCCGACCGATTCCGGCATGAGTGTCAGGTCCATGACTTGCTCGCCACGTTGCACTTTGATCGGGACCTGCTGGTTCGGGTTGATGCTGACGCGAATCAAAAACTGTTCCCACGTCGGATTATCGATTCCTTGGACATTGACAATCCTGTCCCCAACCTGCAAACCTGCTTTTTCTGCCGGAGAGTTGGGAGTGACGAATACCACATCCACGGGACTTTTGCTGAAAGCGAAATACTCGTGATGGAACGTGTAAAGGACTGAGAGCACCACAAAAGCCAGGATGATATTCATGGCCGGGCCGGCAATCGCCACCAGAAAACGCTGCCAGCGCGGATGGCTCATGAATTCCCCGGGATCGCCCGTCCGCGCTTCCATGGGATTCTCGCCGGCCATCTTCACGTAGCCGCCCAAAGGCAGAAGGCTGATGCGGTAATCTGTATCGCCGCGCTTGAACCCAAACAGCCGTTTGCCAAAACCAAGGCTGAAAACTTCCACCCGGACCTTGAACAGCTTGGCTACGGCATAATGGCCGAACTCATGGACAAATACCAGAATGCCCAAAACAAATATAAACGCGACGACGCTGAGAGAGAATAACTGCATAATGAAGGTGATGTGATATTGTAACTTTAAAGCGCTGCAGTCCGCTACCGGGCCACATGACGCGGCAATTGCTAGGCGAACAGCAGGTCAAAGGAGCCATCAACCTGGCGCGCGCGGGAAAGCAAGGGCGCGGGACGCGCCGGGAAGAGCTTCATCCCGATAAACCACAGATGCAACTGCAATTGGACGGCGCGCGCTCCGTAGCGGAACTCGCGGCAGCTCTCGATCAACTCCAGGCTGTGTGACCGGATGCGTCTTCATCGGCGTAGCGGCGGCGGTTGAAGCCGTACTCGCCCCACTCCTGAAGAATGTCAGCGTTATGGCGCATCCTGCTGGTGTATTCCTGGAGCAGGCGCAGGCGAATCAACTGCTCTTTGCGGAACTCCTGCGGCCCCAGCTCGTAGCGCAGCCGCTCTTCGGTGAGATTGTCCACCAGGTAGCTCAACTCGGCGAGATCGACCGCCAGCAGGAAGGGCGCTACGTCATCTTCAGTGCCGTTGCGGAAGCGGTAGATCCGGCGCCATGCCATGCGGACAAGAAAGAATACGACCAGAAACGCCGCTATGAATCCACCCGTCATCTGCCTTTTCCTCTAAGCTTCCCCAGGATTTTGCTGTACTGCCGTATTCGTCCAGCAGTTGCTCCGGCGTGATCTTCAATCTCCACTGCGGCTCCGGCTCAGGCGGACGGAGAAAGGTATTCAGCCACACGATCACCGAAATCGCCGTCATCGCGCGAAATCGCCGGCATCGGAAAACTCAAACCCTCGCGGCCCCATGGCGACACACTGGTGTGTTACACTGTTTCGGCCTGTACACCTGCCACGCGAGTCTGGAGTCTGGCCATGAAACCGCAAAAGCCCTGGGACGGCGCGAAGCGCAAGAAGAAAAACAAGCCTGGAGACATCTCCAAACGCTATACGCTGCCTGCCGCCGCGGTGGAGGCGATCCGGGAAGCAGCGGCGGAATATCGCTCACGCGGGCGCGTGGTGCAGGTGGCGGCCGAGCTACTCACGCGCATGGACCCTCCGCCCAGCCCGGAACCAGCCCTTGGGGAGATGCAGCGCATGACTTATCGCATTCCCCAGCGCACGGTTGACCTCATTGAGGAACTGGCCCGAACCAGCTACAACCATGACCGGGCGCAGGTCTTTGCCGCCGGCATAAAGGCCATCAAGATGAAGAAGCTTAAGTAACCCGTAAAATCTTTGTAAACTTACGGATGCGCGAAACCTGCCGGATGGAATAAACTCTGGTGTCGGGGCTATGCTGACCTCTGAAGAGCTGCAACTTTTGGGTTGCCAAGGGGTTTAACGAGATGTGAGCAGCGTGGCCTTAAAGTCGGGTTTGTTCATGCCCACAGTTACCGGCAGGATGCAGGGTATTGCGGAGATGGCAGCAAGCCACGTTCCTTATGATTCGCTGAGCGATGCGGAGGTGATGCTCCGCGCTGGGACCGACGATAATGCGGCCTACGAGTATCTCGTGACCAAGTATCACCGGCCCATGATCGCCTTCATGTACCGCATGTGCCATAACCAGGCGCTGGCGGAAGAGCTGGCGCAGGAAGTCTTTTTGCGGGTTTATCGCTCGCGCAAGACTTATGCGGCGGAAGCCAAATTCACGACGTGGCTCTACCGCATCGCCACCAACCTGGCGGTGAACCATGCGCGCGACCACAAGGTTGAGCGCAGCGGAAAAGTAGTAAGCCTGGATGAGCCGGATGAAGAATCCGGCACCACGATGGATGTTGCCGATCCTACGCTGAATGTGGAACAAAACATTCTGCGGCGGGAGAGGCTCCAGGCCATCAAAAAACACGTGATGGCGCTGCCGGAAAAACAGCGCGCAGCCGTGTTAATGCATAAATATCAAGGGATGGATTATCGCGAGATTGCTGGAGTATTGAAATTAAGTGAGTCCGCCACCAAGTCTCTGCTGTTCCGCGCCTATGAAGTGTTGCGAGACCGGCTGAAGGAATTTGTATGAACTGCAATGATGTTCGGGAAAATTTGATTGAGTTGCTCACCGACGGTCTGGCCGACCCGCAGGTGACAGCTCACGTAAGCCAGTGCAACGCCTGCACAGAGGAGCTTGGCTCCCTGCGCAAGACCATGGCGCTGCTGGATGAATGGGAATCGCCGGAGCCTTCTCCGTACTTTCTTACCCGCCTGCGGGCGCACGTGAAGGAAGAACGTGAGAAGGCCCCTGCCATGTTTGGCTGGCTGCGCCGGCCTATACTGGCGGCTGCCCTAGCCACTGTTCTTGCCGCAGGTGGGGTAGGATACCGGATTCTTATGACACCTCCGCAGCCGCCGGATAATGGCGCGGTGGCCGATATTGAATCTCTGGACAAGAACCACGACTTGATTATCGATACGGACCTGGTAAACGAACTTACCGGCGCTCCGTCAGACGATGTAGCGGAGCCTTAAACTTTCTGCTCGGGGGAGCAAATGGTGATTGGGGCCAAGGTTGTTGCGGCGGTTTTACTCTCAGGATTGATCACCCTGAATGTGCCCTCGCGTGTAACATCCACGCGCAGGACAGCTCCGGTAGCCCTGCTACAGGCAACGCCGCAAAAAAGCCCAAACGCCAATCATGCCGCACAAAAAGGCGGACGCAAGATGGGCGACTGGCTTCAGGCCCACAAAGATCTTCCGCTCGACCAGCAAATCAAACTTCTGGAAAGCGAATCTGGCTTCAAAAAGCTTCCTGCCGATCGCCAAGCTGCACTGCGCGAGCGGTTGAAAAAATTCAACAGCCTCCCGCCCGATAAGCGCGACCAGGCGCTGCAACGCATGGAATTCCTGTCCAAACTGACGCCGCAGCAACGGCAACAATTGCGGAGCGCTAACGAGCAACTAAAAGGACTACCTCCCGAACGCCAAGTCGCGGTCCATACGGCGTTGCGCCATTTGCGCCAGATGCCTCCGGCTGAGCGCCAACAGGTAATCCAGTCAGACCGTTTCCGCAGCACTTTCTCCGATCAGGAACAGAAGCTCATCAGTCAGTTGGCAGAGATGTCGCCTGCTGCCGGCGCAGCGCAGAGTCCACAAACTCCGCAATCAAAATAATATATTTCTGAAAATCTACGGCAAAGAGGACGGGGGATCGGCACCGGCCTTATGCGCAGGGCAGGGGCTCAGAACTCTCGCTAGACTTACGTGCGCTAGATGTCACCGGACGAGTTCAGAGTGATCTTTGCAAATGCAAAGATCACAACGGCTATCAAAAGGAAGAACCCGAGCATTAAGCTAATCGCCAATGTGGCTCGCGAGCGATCTTTCTGGGATTTCCAGAACAGAACATAGAGAGTCACAAGGACAGCTGCACTGGCGGCTAAAATAGCTATTGTGAAGCGGTCCAAACCGTAAGCCTGAATTACCAGGCACATCGCGGCAGCTTCTGCTGTAGCTACAATCGCAGATGTAACTATGAGATATGGCCAGCAGGCGGGCATCGGTTTTCTGAAGGACTCCGCCAAAAAGCTCGTGCTTGAATGAATAGGTTCCATGTCGCGGCGAGCTGGAAAATAATCTTTCAATAAGCCCTCTTGGAGTTTCTTCGCCTCATTGAACGCCGTAACTAATTGGCCGAGCCTCATAAACTGGTATAGAAAAACCGGGAGCAACACTGCTGCCGCTGCACGAGCGTTGTATTTCTCTTCCCCTAAATACTTTGCAAGAACGTCACGTAAATGTCCCGTGTTCAGGACCATCGCAATGCCTACAGCGGCCAAGATGACGTGGACGAGCCAGTTCTGCTCGAGCGCGTTTTCCAGCTTGCCAATTTTGTCCGAGGTAAGCGTCAGAAGAAGTTCGGCGCTCTTTTTTGTATGTTCAAGATCAGCAGATGTCATCAAACAAGAGTATAAGGTAAGGCCACTCTGGCAGCAGCTTTATATTTGGTCTTTGAAAACTCTAAAAGTCCCTCTGGCGGGCAGGATAAAAAAATAGGTCCCTTTTCAATGCGTCATTCTTGCGCGTGAATGGGCAGAGCTGCTCAGCAGGACGGCGGGACCTTGCATTTGTTCTTCACGTCTACGGTATCCATAAAACAGCTTAGTTCATCATCGCCATTGATCGCCGCAACGACAGCGCGGTCTGCCTGATCTCTTCCGCGTCCGACGCGTCGGGCGACATCTTCACGTATTCTTCAAAATCGCTCAGCGCGCCGCGATAGTCATTCAGGTTGTAGCGCAGGACCGCCCGCTGCTTCATGTCCTCAGGCGAGCGTGGATAAATCACCAGGATCAGGTCCACAATCTGCACAGCCCGGCGAAAATCCCGCTGGGATAGATAAATAGCGCGCAGATTGTTGAGCATCCGGGTCAGCATCTGCCTGCGCGTCACAGGCAGCAGAAATTCCGGCTGCAGCGCCAGCTGTCCGGAATAAATGCTGTCAAGCTTCTGGCGGCAATCGTCTTCGGTAACAATGGACCCGCGCTCAAAAGCGTCAATCAAAATGGAATGGCCGTCCACGTCGTAATGCTTCAGCAGAAAATGCCCCGGCATGCCGACTCCAAACAATTGAAAGCCCACCCGCCTCGCCACTTCCATATATACGACCGCCAGCGTGATGGGAATACCCAGGCGGCGGTCAAGCACATCGTGCAGAAAAGAGTTGCGCGGACTGTAATAGTCCACGGTGTTGCCGCGAAACATCTCTTCCTGGAAAAGCACGTCGTTCAAGGTGGCAATGATCTGCACGAGATCGTCGGTGTCTTCGATTTTCGCGGCCACGCGCGTCGCCAGCTCATCCACTTGCCGCACATAGTGTTCGATATCGAGCTGCGGGTCTTCAATCCGGGCAAAAGTCAGCGCGGAGCGCAGAAGATCGACCCGTTCGTCGTCTATTTCTGAACGCACCAGCGCGGCAAATGCCTGGACGATCTCTGTACTGGCTCCGGTGATCACCTATAAATTCTAGCCGATGTGACGATCACAAATCTCCCTCCCAAAAGGTCGATGCCCTGCATTGGCCCGCGAAGAAAGATAAAGCAGCTGGAACGGACTAAATCATCCGCCCAGCCACTAAGCGCTAGAAGTGGAAGCCCAGTTCCGCGGAGTAGGATCGCGGCGTGACAAAATGGGTTCCGGTAAATGTAGAAAGAAAGTTATAGAGCGCAGTGTTGTTTGTCAAATTGATAACGCTTCCCTGCAAGCTCCATTTGTACCGATCTCCATGGAACAAGTTGTCATGTCCAACCGCCAAATCGAAAAGACTGCGAGGAGAGATCCGCGGCGGATTGTGGTCGTCATTCTCGGTCCCAGGCGCCGGAATGCTTACCCGCGTGGCCCCAAACTGTGATGGCGCGCAGGACGTCAATGGCGACGCGAGCGTTGGGAACACATTTCCGCAGAACAAGCCCGCCTGAATCTGCTGGTCTGCGGTAAGTCCTGTCAGGTCGACGGGCGTTGTGGAATCTGTAGCGAAGGGCACAGCGCCTGCCACGAGGCCGCTGTCATAACGCCAGTTGAAACCGACCCAGGGGCCGCGCTTGCCGATCTGATACTGCAAGTGCGTGGTTTCATTAAACTTTTCGTCGTGATCGATGCGGAATGCACCAACCGCCGCAGGAACCGCGCCTGCACCACCGATCTGCGGAGTAAAGAAGCGCGCCTGCACACTGGAGAAAACGAAAAGAGCAGTAAAACCATGGAAGTTTGGTACACTCACGCGCCCGGCAACACCGGGAATCTTGGAGTTATGCCATTCAATCGGGAAAGTCAGCGGAGTAGCCCCGAAAACCCCGAAATCGTAAGCGTTGTGGGTGTATTTCCACACGTACTCACCCGAGAACACCAGGTACTTCCCGAATGCCTGTTGCAGACCGGCGTGGAACTCATTACGCCATCCAGGCGCGAACGGAGTGACCGCATTGGAAGCACAAACCAGAAGCGGGTTCAGCACCGGATTGGCGCACCCCGTGCTGGATAGAATCAGGTTCTCATTGAATGGCGTTTCCAGTACTCGTGCATAGGAAGCGCGAAAGACAGTATTCGTTCTCTTCACGTTGTAAGCAATGCCAAGGCGGGGCTCAGCCTCACTGTGTGAAATAAACCCATTGTAAATATCACCGCGAAGGCCAAGGTTGAAAGTCCAGGGTCCCGTCGTGATGGCATCCTGCAAATACATGGAGAGCAGCTTGATATCCGTATGGCCATTAAATGGAAACAGGCTGCCTCCACGCGTCAGGTCAACGGGCAAAAGAAGACTGTTGAAGTTTGGATTCGCCGACCCACCGGGATTCACCGGCCCTCCACATTGTCCTGGGTTACTTACAGTGGGGTCAGTGTTGGGGCTTCCGTCCGCATTGAGGCAGACTGCGTTCAAAGTAGGATCCACGATGCCAAAGCGATCTTTCTCAGTGAGGAAAGTGTTCTGATACGTGGCGCCCGCCTTCAGGTTATGGACGCCTTTAACGTAGGAAATATCGGAGCGTACTCCGGTATTCGTGAGCCTCCGGTCCTGGGTCAATGTCTCTTGCTGAAGACCGGGGGCGAGATCGGCAAACGGATTGCCACTGGGATAATAGTTGAACTGGTCATGCCGCACGAACGCGCCCACGGTTAATACTGTGTTGGCATTCAGTAAATGGGTAAATGTGGGAGCAATATTGAAAGTCCTGATCTGAGAACGCTGGTCTGCCGGTCCGACAGGAAGACCATTAGGACCAAGGCCGCCATTGTCGACGACAAGACCAGACCATGCAGTCGCATCTTGCTGATCAAACGTGTTTGGCGTCTGGAACCACGAGCGGGTCAAGCCCAGGTTCAGATGGAGAGAATTGGCCTGAGAAAGTTGAAAATCCACGCGATCAAATATATTTTCTTCATTTCCCTTGGCATGCATCACGGTGAACTCTGGCGGATCAAGAAAGCGGCCGCTGTTCAATCCATTCAAGGAGATAAAATTTCCCCATTTGTCATTGCCGTAAGCCAGATTAAATCCCGCACTGGCAGTGCCGAAACTACCGTATGAGGTAGTCAAAGCACCGTGAGGCGTAGTCACGCCCTGGCCAGATCGTGTCGTAACGTTAATTACAACGCTCGCCTTCTCGCCAAATTCCGCCGGCGGTGCGCCGTCTATAACCTCTAGAGACTGAATGGAATCGGAAGGAATCTGGTTGGAAAAAATCTTGCTCTGCTGGTCGGTGATTGGCTGACCATCGACGGAGAAAGAGTTTTCTGCATGATCGCCAAGCCCATGGAAGAGTCCATTGGAGTCGGCAGCGATTCCCGGCGTAACCAGCGTGACCAGCGAACTGACAGACGAGGAAGCATTCTCCAGCGGTACTTTGTCAAAAAGATTGCGATCAACGTCTGTGTGAAAGGTGGTATCTGTCTCAATCAGGTCGGCCCCCCCGCCCTCCACCGTGACAGTCTCGGTAGAACCGCTCAATTTCAAACCGATATTAAGGCTCGTGGGAACGACCGAGCGAATATCTACATCCTGCGTATATGGAGCGAATCCCTTGACGCTAACGGTGAGATGGTAAGGATTGAAAGGGATGTTGGAAATGGTAAATCTGCCCGCGCCGTCCGTCATGGCTGTGTGAGCATAACCGCTGACAGGATTGTGAATTTCAACCTTGGCACCGGGGACCACGGCGTTAGTGGGGTCGGTGATGACTCCCTGCAATGTTCCGCTGGAAGTTTGAGCGGAAGCCTGGACACAGAATAAAAGTACAACGCTGACAAATATGAGCGAAGAGAACAGCAGAACTGCTTTCATAGAAATACGCATAGCTCCTCCAATGCTTGTGGGTGAAGAGTGTTTGGGACTGAATTGTCTTGGTGTAAGAACTATGCGGCTGGAGGAGGACGCGAGGAATACGGAGAGGAATGTAGTTCTGTCTTATGTTGCGTTTTCAGCAGAGGCTCAAGAACGCCGGTCTGCCGAAGGATAACGACCATGTGGCATGGACCTGCCACACGGACCGCTGAGTGCAACAGCGGACACACGGTACAGTGCCGAGCGTCAGTTTCCATCCCATCAGGATGGAAGTGCAACGCCTGCGCCGCTGCTGAACCCAGCACGAGCACCAGGCAGGCAATAACCAGCCATGGCGGGATCCAACGAGCGATGTTGCCTTGTTTTTGTTTCATAGCAAATAAAACCAATTACAGAATTCCGATCAAACCTGCAATACGTCGCCTTCGCGGGCGATGGTGCGATAAAGCACGGGGTTGATAAAGAAGCCGAGGAACAGGCGAGAAACGAGCCCCGCCACAATCACAATGGCGAAAGGCTTCTGCGTATCTGAGCCAATGCCTGTCGACAATGCCGCCGGCAACAGGCCCAGGCAGGCCACAAGCGCCGTCATCATGATCGGACGCAACCGCAGCAACGCCGCCTCACGCGTAGCGGTGTGTATATCCATGCCTTCCAGCCGGAGCTTGTTGATATAAGAAATCAGGATCACGCCCGTTTCCACTGACACTCCCATCAAAGCCAGCAGACCCAGCACAGAGGAAACGCTGAATGGCGTGTTCGTGAGCTTGAGCGCAATGAGCGCGCCCACCGGCTCGGTCATGATCACGTCCAGGGCAATGGCCATGGGAAATTTGAAGTTGCCGTACAGCGCAAACAGGATAAAGAAGATCAACAGGACAGCCAGCGGGCCAATGATAGTGAGCTGCTGCTTGGCGGCAATGAACTGGTCGTATTCTCCGCCCCACGCAATCTGGTATCCGCCGGGGAGTGAAACATTTTTCTGCACCGCGGCCTGGCCATCTTCCACGGCACGTTGCAGATCG
>DASXIL010000285.1:0-1661 GCA_036497985.1 Candidatus Angelobacter sp.
CCGGACTTCGCCCATTTAGCCTTTGTCCAGGCTCTCCAGGGTTTTCACAAAGCTGGGATCGGAGTTGCGCATGTAGTCGGCCAGCCGTTTGCGTTCTTCCGGAGTCATGGTGGAAATTCCAACCACAATGCGGCGAAGCGTGGCGGCAATGTCGTCCACGTAATTCATCATTCTGATCAGTTCACCGGTTGCTGGCATGCTGGATGTAGCTCCTTTATTTTCCAAAATCTATTTTCAACTGTTCCGGCAAAATTAGCAAAGAGTACGTCGTGCGTTACACCGCGCCGGATTTGTGCATCTAATTTCGTAGGAGTTGTTTGCCTTAAAACTGTCCCATTCGCGATTCGTCCCATGAGAGCCAACCCAGCGATATTGACGCCAGAAACCACCGGCATCTCAGAGTGCCTTGATCGATTGGCATCAGAGAAGAGCAGCGCGAAGCCGCTCTCAACGTATCGCTTGCAATTTAATGCCGGCTTTCGCTTTGAGAATGCGCGCCGTCTTGTGGGATATCTCCACGCGCTGGGCATTTCACACATTTATTCATCGCCCATTCTCAAGGCCAGAACCGGTAGCCAGCACGGCTATGACATTACAGATCACAACCAGCTCAATCCTGAAGTCGGCAGCTATGAAGAGCTGAAGGAACTGGTGAACGAACTAAAGAATTATGGCATGGGCCAGGTACTGGATATCGTGCCTAACCACATGGGCATCGGCCTTGGCGCAAATCCGTGGTGGTGGGACGTGCTATCAAACGGACGAGCATCTGAATTCGCTGAATTCTTTGATCTTGACTGGGAGCCGTTGAAGCCGGAGCTGCGCAACAAGCTTCTTCTACCCATCCTGGGCGACCAGTACGGCGCGGAGCTTGAAGCAGGACACATCCGTCTGGCAAGCGATGACGGCGGCTTTTACGTTGATTATTTCGAGAAACAGCTGCCGCTCGATCCTCAAACCATTCCCATGATTTTTGAGCCGCGCGCTTACGATCTGCCGCAGGAGTTGCGCAATCTTCTCTCCGGGCTGCGCAACCTTCCTTCCCACAGCGCGTCAGAAGGCGATCTGGTGCGCCAGCGGCGGCGTGCCGTTGCGTCATTGGCTGTTGCGTGGAAAGAGTTGATGGAAAAATCGTCGGGCTTGCGGCAGCTTGCCGATCGTGCAGCCGCTGCGATGAATGGCCGCGCTGGAGATCCGCGCAGCTTTGACGCTTTGCATCGGCTTTTGGAAGCACAGGTTTATCGTTTGGCCAACTGGCGCGTCTCCGGAGAAGAAATCAATTATCGCCGCTTCTTTGACGTAAACGATCTCATTGGCCTCAGCATGGAAAATCCACGCGTCTTTGCCGCAACGCACCAATTATTACGCCACCTGCTGGCGGACGATATGGTGCAGGGTGTGCGCGTCGACCACTGCGACGGGCTGTTGAATCCGCGACAATACATGGTGCGGCTGCAGATGCTGTATGCCGCCAGCCAGTGCAGCGGCGTAACGCCTCGCGGCACGCTGGCGGAAAATGGAATCGAATTGGATATCCAGCAGGCTTTTGGCCAGCATGACTGGATGAACCAGCGCGCCCTGCTCTATACCGTAGTGGAGAAAATCCTTGAGTCGGGAGAAGAGCTTCCGCGTGAGTGGCCGGTGGATGGTACTTCGGGCTA
>DASXIL010000286.1:0-4416 GCA_036497985.1 Candidatus Angelobacter sp.
AAAGGTGCGCTCGCCGTGGCTGCCGGTCTCAATCGAGATACCGCGATCCAGCAGCGCGGGCACTTCTTTTTGCAACTGCGCTTCGGCCTTGGAGTCGGAAACAATCACCTTGGCGCCGTGCTCCTGCAAAAAGATGGCCGACGACACGCCGGAGCGTCCCAGTCCCACTACCAGAACTCTTTTGTTCTTTAACTCCATCTGAAATCCATTGTGCCATGAAATTCGCTTTGCGCAAGCGGTAGAGTGTGAGATGTGCGCGTTAACGCAACTTCAAGGTTGTAAGCGCGAAGAGGGCAAAGATCAGCGCCAGAATCCAGAACCGGATAATGATCTTGGATTCCGACCAGCCGGCCAATTCAAAGTGGTGGTGCAGCGGCGCCATCTTGAACACGCGTTTCTTGCGGGTCTTATAAGACGCCACCTGGATGATGACTGAAAGCGCTTCCAGCACAAAAATCCCGCCAATGAATGGCAGCAGCAGCTCCTGCTTAATGATGACGGCCACAGTGCCAATGGCGCCACCCAGCGCCAAAGAGCCTACGTCGCCCATAAAGATTTCAGCCGGATGAGCGTTATACCAGAGGAAACCGATACTGGAGCCCACCATGGCGCCGCAGAAGACGGTCACCTCCGCTACCTGCGGCATCTTTTGCAGTTCCAGATATTCAGAAAAGACAACGTGCCCGCTGAGATAAGTAAGAATCGTGAGCGCCCCGGCGGCAATCACGGTGCAGCCAATGGCCAGGCCGTCAAGGCCGTCCGTGAGATTAACGGCGTTGCTGGACCCCACCAGCACGAGCATCACGAACAGGACAAACGGAATAAACGCCAGCCACCATACATGCGGATAGTGGCGGAAAGTTTCAATCACCAGATCGGGACGAAACTGCTTGAAGAACGGCACCATCAAGTGCGTCGAATATTGGCGCGTCGCGGTCAATGTAACTAAAGCTATGCCCACAAATCCGGCGGCCAGAAACTGGAGCACAAGCTTCATGCGTCCGGTAAGGCCCAGATTCCGTTTGCGCACTACCTTTATATAGTCGTCGGCAAAACCGATGGCCCCAAAGGCAATAGTGGAAAAGATGGCCAACCATATATATGTGTTGGAGAGGTCGGCCCAGAGGAGCGTGGGGACAATAATGGCTATGGTGATCAGCACGCCGCCCATAGTGGGCGTTCCGGCTTTTTTCTGGTGGCCCTTGGGGCCTTCTTCGCGGATGTACTGTCCAATCTGGAAATCGCGCAGCTGCCGGATGATGGCTGGGCCAATAATCATGCCCATGAACAACGCTGTAAGGCTGGCAAACGCCGTCCGAAAGGTGACATAACGGAAAATACGGAAAGGAGGAAAGTGCGCGAATAGCCGTTGATAAAGAAGCCAGTAAAGCAAAAATCCTCCGGTACGTCAGTTTACAGGGAGCCGCGCAGGTCTCTCTCCAACTTACAATAATCAGCGTTGGTCGCTGGGCTGTGGAAAAAACTATTTCGTGGGAACCTTATCCTGCAACATCTCCAGCGCGCGCTCCAGCTTTACGCCCCGTGAAGCCTTCAGCAACACCGCGTCTCCCGGAAGCAGATTGCGCGCCAGCCACTCTCCCGCCTGCTCCGGCGTTTCCACAAACTGGGCCTGCGTGCCGGAACCGCAAGCAGCTTCCGCCACGGCGCGGGCCATTCCCCGGACGCCAATCACCATATCGATCTTTTTTTCCGCGGCGTGCTTACCGCATTCGCGGTGCAGCGCTTCAGCCGTCGGCCCCAGCTCCAGCATTTCTCCGACGACCAGGATTCTGCGCTCGGCTTTCATGCTGGCCAACGTATCGATCATCGCTTCCAGCGCCCGAGGATTCGAGTTGTAGCAATCATTAATAATGGTGGCGCCGTTCACGTGCAAAACCTGGCCGCGTTTGTCTGGCGGGGCAATGCTGGAAAGCGCCGCCGCCGCCTGCGATGGCGATATCCCACGATCCATGGCTGCCGCAGCAGCCGCCAGCGCGTTATAAATATTGTGCTCGCCGACGAGAGGGAACGTAACCGGCTCACCCACACTGCCCACTACCAGCTCAAACGTCGAGCCTTCCGCGCCATTCAGCTTCACCTTCTGAGCGCTGACATCGGCTGAGCGTTTGATTCCGAACGTGACGACTTTGCCTTTAAAATCACGTCCAAACTGGCAGACATAATCATCATCGGCGTTTAACACGGCCACGCCACCGGAGGGCAGCGTTTCAATAATCTCGTATTTCGCGCGCGCAATTTCCGCCAGTGATTCAAAAAACTCCAGATGCACCGGCGCGACCGCGGTCACAACAGCCAGGTCATGATGGGCTAGTTCGCCCAGCGCACGAATTTCACCGGCATGGTTCATGCCTATCTCCACCACACCCAAGTCGTGTTCGGCTTCAAGCTTCAGCAGCTGCAAGGGCAGCCCGATGTGATTATTCAGGTTGCCGGAACTTTTCATCACGCGGAACCGCGTGGAGAGAATGTGCGCCAGAATTTCCTTGGTGGTGGTTTTGCCCGCCGAGCCAGTTACGGCCAGCAACGGTTTGCCCCAAAGCCGGCGCGCGGCCGCCCCCAGCAGTTGCAGCGCTTTCAAGGTATCGTCAACCTTGAGCAGCCGCAGCGGATCACCCGAAACCTGCTTCCCTGCCTGAACAATCGCACCCCCCGCGCCTTTTTCCAACGCTGCCTGCACGTACTCATGCCCATCAAAGCGCTCGCCCGCGATGGCAATAAACAGGTCGCCCGGCATGAGCGTCCGTGAATCAATGGAATACCCCATGGCGACGGATTCCTGGTCACACTCGCCTTTGGAGCCCACAAACTCGGCGATTCGCCATAACGGCAGCTTCATTTCTTTCCTCCGCCTGCGTAACTCATCTGTTGTAACGCTTCCCGGGCCACCTGCACATCATCAAAAGGGTATGTACCTTCGCGCGTGATTTGAGTTTTCTCATGACCCTTGCCGGCGATCAAGACTACGTCGTCAGGCATGGCCTCAATCAGCGCCAGCCGGATAGCTTTTTTGCGGTCCGGCTCAACTTCATGCCGTGTGCCGGTCTGGCGCAGGCCGGGTAGCGCATCATCGATAATCTGCAATGGGCTTTCACTCCGCGGATTGTCAGAAGTAAGCACAACGAAATCGCTTCCCTTTCCAGCAGCCTCCGCCATAAGCGGCCGCTTGGTGCGATCTCGATCACCACCGCAACCAAACACTGTGATCACCCGGCCCAGGCCCAAACCTCGACCGGCAAAGTCGCGGGCAATCGCCGTCAGGTTGCGCAGCGCGTCATCGGTATGAGCGTAGTCCACCACCACGGTGAAGGGCTGGCCGCAATCTACCTTCTCAAACCGTCCCGGCACCTGCTTGAACTCCCGGATGGCTTCCACAATTTGCTGGAGTGAGCATCCACAGGCAAACGTGGCCGCCGCCGCCGCCAGAATGTTATAGACGTTGATGCCGCCAATCAGCGCGGTCTCAATCTTTGCGGTGCCGGAGGGCGTTGCCAAATCGAACTTCGTGCCGTCCTGCTGCAGGTTGATATTGGTCGCCTTGAAATCGCCATTCTGTATTCCGTAGAGGATCACCTCTTGGCTTAAAGTCTTGCGGCTCTGCCCCAGGCTTTGGCCGTATTGATCGTCGGCATTGATCACGGCAGCACGCGGCGGCCGAGTTCCGCAACCCAGAAACAGAATGCTCTTGGCCTCAAAATAGCTGTCCATGCTTTTGTGGTAATCCAGATGGTCGCGCGTGAGGTTGGTAAAGACCGCCACTTCATACGGCACACCCCAGACGCGCTCCTGCGCCAGGGCATGCGACGAGACCTCCATCACAGCGTGGGTCGCTCCTGCGGCAAATGCTTCGGCAAAGACCTGATTCAATTCCAGCGCTTCCGGAGTGGTGTGCGGCGAGGGCAAAACGCGATATGGAACCTTCACTCCGGCCTGTACAGCGCTTGCTTTAACAGGCACGTGGTATTCAATGGTCCCAATCAACGCCGATGGCCTGCCGCAATGCCTGAGGATGGATTCGCACAAAAAACTCGTCGTGGTTTTGCCGTTGGTGCCGGTAATGCCGATGACCTTTAACTTCTCTGCAGGATGGCCATAGAAATTGGCGCTCATGCGGGAAAGCGCGCGCCGCCCGCTGGAAATCACTGCCCATGGCACGTGCTGGCGCCGATGCTCTGACTTTGAGTCGGTTACCACCGCCACCGCGCCGTTCTTCAACGCACTATCAATATGACGATTGCCGTCACTACTCTCGCCGCGCATGGCCACAAACACAAATCCCGGCTCCACGCGGCGGGAGTTGTAGTCCAAACCTGAGATTTCCGGATCGCCACCGCTGTGCGAGACGCCCAGCCCCCACAACAGTTGAGAGAAGTTCATTGAGCTAGATTATAAGCATTT
>DASXIL010000287.1:0-3681 GCA_036497985.1 Candidatus Angelobacter sp.
GCCGCGCATCGGCGTGGCCTGGCAGCCGGGATGGGATTGGGCAAAAAATACCGTGGTCCGTGCCGCTTACGGGGTCTCCAGCTTCAATGAAAGCAATGGAGTGAACAACCTGCTGACGGCAAACCCGCCATTTGAGGTGGCGCATAACGTCACCTTCGCGCCCACTACTGCACTACCCGACAGCACTTTGGACCAGGGCTTCGTCGGGTTTCCCACGGGATGCACTCTCCCCCAGGCGATAGTTTTTGCTCCGGTCTGTTTTCAAGGCGTGAACATTCATGCTTTTAACGTAAACATACGACCGGCGGTGCAGCAGGAATGGAACTTGAACATTCAAAAGCAATTCGGAAATTCGACAACCATTCAAATCGGCTACCTTGGTGAGAACGATCAGCACCTGAGCAACATCACTATGTTGCAGCAGAAGCAATTGAACCCTGACGGTTCGATTTCTCCCAGCCCGTTCCTCAATCCAACCCTGCTCAGCGAAGTTGGACAGGCAAGATTCTCAACCTCAAACGGCATCAGCAACTACAATGCCTTGCAGGTTATCTTTCAGCAGCGCTTGAAATATGGCTTGCAAGCGCAATTGAATTACACATTTTCCAAATGCCTGAGCGATACGCCCGGGTTCTTCGGCCAGTTCGGCGACAATGTGGCTACCGAAGCGCAGACAATTGCAGGCTGGGCCTTCCCGCAGGATCCCTACCACCAAATCGGCGACTACGGCCGGTGCCCGCAAAATAACAAGCACCTTTTCAACGGGTATGTGGTTTACGAGATCCCTTACGGGCACGGTCGACGGTTTGGCAGCGATGTGAACGGCTTCGTAAACGCTGTGGCCGGAGGGTGGCGGGTGAGTTCGGGCTTCATCTTCCACACCGGCTTTGCCCAGACCATTTTTGCAAGCAGCGACACATCGGGGACCGGTGGATTTTCAACCCGCGCGGACTGCGTTCCTGGCGAGCCTGCACGAGTCCCGATGGTGTTCAATCCTGCAAACGACGGAGTCAGTTTCTTGAATCCCGCGGCCGTAACCACGCCGGCGGCTGGAACTTTCGGCAATTGCCCAGTGGGCGCATTCGACGGTCCCAATTACAAGTCTGCTGACCTCAGCGTGGCTAAAGAATTCTCGATAACCGAAAGGCAGTCATTTGAGTTCAGGATGGATATGTCGAATTTTACCAACACCCCGATCTTCAATTTCGGACAAGAGTTTAGCGGCCAGCACACGGCAGGAGCGTCCAATTACGGTGAGATCTTCACTTCGCAAGGGGCGCGCAGCATACAGTTCGCGTTGAAATATCGTTTCTGAGCGAGACGGTCGTCTCATTAACCCTCTCAACGAGCCGCCTTGAAACTAATAGGCGGCTCGGTTTTATCGAAGGCGCAATCGCCAATTCACAGGAGAGTTTTTGTAACGGTCAGCCTTGAGTGATTGTGGTGGGGATGACTTGTGGTGCGCCTTGCTCCTGATTTAACTCTCTAGCCATCCGCCAGGCGCAGATTGTGGCAACCAGCACCAGGAATATTCCGAGCGGCCAATGGTGCATCAGCAATTTGCCTACGCCGAATAGGGCGCTGTAAACCATCGTACAGCCTAGAATCCAGCACCAAAGATTACGGCCGATGTCGTGCGTTCTCGGAATTTCAGGAGCCAGCGCGGCAATGTCGCTCCAGCCGGTGACGTCTGGCCGCACCTTTCGATAGAACGACAGTAAAATACTTTCGGGCTCCCTCTTCGTCAGGATGGTTACCGTAATCCACACAATCGTAGTGACGAGCGTTGTGGTGAGAACATCTTTTGCGAAGAGCACTGTATCGGAGCCGGTGAAGATTGTTGGGCGTCCCGCCACCGCTTCAGCCAGTGCCTGCGAATGTAAAGCAAACGTCAGCACCAGGGCGGTGATCATCGCGGAAATCTCACTCCACGCGTTGATGCGCCACCAATACCAGCGCAGCATGTAGACGCTACCGGTCCCCGCTCCGACTTGCAGTACCACCTGCCATCCTGAACGAATCGAAGCGAGCTGCGCGGAAACGTAACCGGTTAAAATCACCAACAATATCGTCACGATCTGCGAGATATGAACGTAGTGGCGCTCGGAAGCGTGGCGAACCAGAAAGCGGCGGTAAAAATCTTCGACGATGTAGGACGTGCCCCAGTTCAGCTGCGTGGCGATTGTGGACATGAACGCGGCCAGGAAGCCCGCCACGATGATTCCGCGCAGGGCGTGCGGGACGTGATCGTTGACGATCATCATGTAGCTGCTCTCGGGATGCTGAAGGCCGGGATACAAAACGATCGCTGCAAGAGCCGTTAGAATCCAAGGCCAGGGACGGAGCGCATAGTGCGCGATATTGAACCACAGCACGGAAAATAATCCCTGGCGCTCGTCGCGCGCGCTGAAAATTCGCTGGGCGATGTAGCCACCGCCGCCCGGCTCGGCTCCGGGATACCAGAAAGCCCACCATTGGACCCCCAAATACACGGCGAAAGTAATGACGGGTAGCGTCCACAATGTGTCGCTCGCGAAGCCCTTCGAGAAATCTGGCAGAAACGCCAACGGATCGGAACCTCCATTCGCGGCACGCAATGCGCCAATTTGATCGATCATTGATTGCATGCCGCCCACAGCTCGAACGGCGTAGTAGGCGATAGCAATCACGATTCCCATTTTCAGGACAAACTGAAACATATCGGTCCACAACACACCCGAAAGCCCGCCTAGAGATACATAAACGCCCGTAAAGGGGATGAGAAAGAAAATGCAGATAATCAGCGCCTTGCCATCCGTCCCGGAAAATGCTGGTCCAAAAACTCGGGTGAGCGCGCTGGAAGAAACGTCGAGCAGGCGCCAACTTTGCATCGTCGGGCCGAGGGTGGTCCCCACGATATTAATCATTGCTTTGGTCACCCAACCGAGAATCAGACAATTCATCAGCAAACCAAGATAAATGGCGCGGAAACCGCGGAGAAATGCGGCAGGCTTGCCGGAGTACCTCATCTCAGCGAATTGCACATCCGTCATGAGCCCGGATCGGCGCCACAGCCGGGCGAATAGGAACACAGTCATCATCCCGGACGGCAAGAAGGCCCACCAAATCCAGTTCCCCGCTACTCCTTGCGTGTAAACCAGGCCGGCGACAAGCAGGGGAGTGTCGGCTGCAAAGGTGGTAGCCACCATGGACGTGCCGGCCAGCCACCACGAGGCTGTTCGTCCGGACACGAAGTAATCTTCTGAACTCTTGCCAGAACTTCGACGAAAATAGAGACCCAGAACAAGAGTAATTGCGAGGTAACCAATAATCGCGGACCAGTCGAGCAGCGTAAAACTCATTGGCTTCAACCTTATTGCACATCTATTCTGCGGGAAGCAATATGAAATAGAGCTGAAAGTGAAGCGCTGATGGCAGTCAGGTGCGTCGCCTCGATCTTCAAATTTAGCTCTCGTCTCGTTCTGAGCCGCGGACTGTGTTTAAACTTGTAAATTAGTTACCAGTACGTTATCATCAGTCGTGAGCTTTATAGACAACTCGCGCGGAAGGAGTCAATCACCACCCGGAAGCAGATTCACGCACCAAAACCTCTGCTCGAGCGCCGTCACGCCTCCTAAAGCGCTCATCTTTATCCGCTGTCCTTCAGTCTTCCCAATTCTAATCGCAAATCTGGAATTAGAA
>DASXIL010000288.1:0-2835 GCA_036497985.1 Candidatus Angelobacter sp.
CCTCAACGGAAAAGTTGCGGCCGCGCTGATGGCCAGGGCAGGCGATCTGTTTTCTAAACCTCCTTCCATTGAGAAGGTGGATGTGCTTGCCGCCAAACTGGGTGATGGAGTCGCCGAGAAGGCCGCATAACAATGACAGCAGCGCCGCATTCAAGTGGATCCAATGGCGATTTGGGAAAACTTCTGCTGGTGCTCGGTGCCATGATCTTTGTGGTTGGCGCGGTGCTGCTGTTAGCTGGCCGCTTTAATCTGCCTCTGGGACGGCTGCCGGGAGATATCGTTTATCGCGGCAAGAACACGGTGTTCTACTTTCCCATCGTGACCTGCATCGTTGTCAGCGTGGTGCTCTCGCTCATTTTGTGGCTATTCGGGCGCGGCCGCCACTAGCACGTATCCGCTCTAAAGGCGAAGAGCCCTCGACCGGTCAACCGAGGGCTCGTCCCGCCTTCCTGCTTTAGCTCGCTACTTCAAAATCGTCGAACAGAAAGTGGTGTTCGCCCCAAAAGGACCGCCGCACTGCAAGGTCTGCGTGAACTGGTTTGCTTGGCCAAAGTCCTTTAGATTGTCAGGATAATCCACGCCATAATGGAAACCGCTCTTGCCCAGTGTGTACCAGGGATAAATGCAGAACGGCCCGCCATAAATAGCGCAGGTCTGCGCGACCTCGGCTTTGCCGCCCTGATCGCTCACCACGCCAAAGTTTCTGGGGCTGGATCCGTCGCCAAAAGTCACGCTCTTGATCTGGATCGGCGAAAAACCCGCCCAGGAATCCGCATTGTAGGAATCGCAGAAGGTCTGCCCCGGAACGCAAAAGACTCCGCCGCTGGTGAAGGTGGAGGCGTGGCCAATTTCCCAGACGAAGGAGTTGGGAGCGTCGTTGACGTTCCCCCAGCCCAGCGAATTGCCGACTTCCTGTGTGTCAAAGGCCGGCATCAACGGCCCATCAGACTGCGAATTCAGGACAATGGTTCCGGAATGCCCGGTGGTGAGATCGGTCACGGTAATGTGAAAACCATCGGCCGCCGCCGTGACGTAGTAGTGCACGGTGATGGTATCGCCCGCGTGCATGATCAATGGGCTGCCTGGCGTGGTGGAATCTTCCAGCATGGCATTGAAAGCCGTAGGCTCGGTGAAGTTCTTGCCGGTGTGCGTGGGCAGAAGCTTGAAGACGGGCGAGCACGCGGTGAAGATGTTGGGCATAAAATTCACGGCAAAGCCGCCATCGTTAAAGCACTTGGCCAAGGTGGAGTCAGGATAAAACTGCAGTTCCACGAAGGCCTGTCCGAAGAGGCTCTTGGGATCGGTGACGGTCCCCCCGAACCAGAAGGTAGGGCCGACATCGGAGACGCTGGAGCGACCGTTGGTGGGAAGCACCGCTGTCCAGGTAAGATCGCGGGCCGAGCCCGGCGCGCTGGAGACGGGAAACAGCTCCGGTTCGTCATGGCCGGTACAGCCCTGAGTGTAAGTGACCTCAAATTGGCCGGGAATATAGAGAGGATGGTGGGCCAGGCAATTTTTTACTGTCTGTGCCTGCGCTGAAGCTGCGCATACCAGAAACGCCGCGAAAACCAGGGATCTGCCGCGCAACATAGGGAACCTCCGGGAGGTGAAAGTTGGGAAAGGAAAAGACGTGCGTTCCCCAAAGCGGCAGAATCTTACCACGACAGGCAGGGTCCCTGCTGGCCTGGCAGCCGTGCTCGTCTGCACAAAACAAGCAGGCCCAGCCAATTCAGCCGGGCCGCTTGCTATTCTATCTTTTCGTGCGTCATTTTGGCGGCGCTGGCGCAGGGCCTTCCGGCTGGCAAACGCCTGTTGTACCGTTTACGCCGATGAAGCAAATGCCGCATGGTTTCAGGCAGGTGGTTGTTCTGGTACAGGTTTGGCCGCAGGTGGCCCCGGCATGAGTACTTGTTCCCAACTGGCGCAGTGAAAGCGCGCTCGCGGAAAGAACTGCCATAAATATCGATCCCAATAGAATTTTCTTCACCATTGCTATTTCCTTTCCAGTTGATTATTTCGGTCGCGCAGGAGCGGGGCATTCCGGCTGGCAAACGCCCGTGGGCCCTCCTCCCGGGCCGAAACAACAACCGCATGGACGTTTACAGATGTCGCCGGTGGTGCAGAAGCTGCCACACGCCACAACCGCGTGTGTACCTGTTCTCAACTGATGGACGGATAGCGCGCCCGCCGAAAGGGCAGCTGTGAGCATGGCAACAAACATGAGTTTTTTGGTCATGTGACTTGCTCCTTGGGTAAAGCAGTATTCAAATACTCTGTCGCAACTCCAGAAGTAAATCGTAACGCCGGCGCCGGCTCTCCGGGCCATTCTTGCGCGGAAAAAAGTCAAAGTAGAGCCATTTTGGAACTGCAGCTCTCCTGTTGTTAGACTCAGTTAGTTACACTCACTTAAATGTCCTTTGCCGACCAACTCGGCTTCACCTTTGAGCAGGCGCCCACGCGCCGCATCTGGCGCGTTGCCGATCTGGTAAGCGCCGTTCGCACCACGGTGGAGCGCGCCTATACCGATGTCTGGGTGGAAGGCGAGATCTCAAACTTTCGTCCGGCGGAGTCAGGTCATCTTTATTTCACGTTGAAGGATGGCGACGCGCAGTTGCGCATTGTGATGTTCCGCAGCCAGGCGCGATTGCTGCGTTTTCGTCCTGAAGCCGGCATGCAGGTGATTGCCCGAGGGCGCGTGACTATCTATGACGCGCGCGGCTAGCTGCAACTCTCAGCCGAATTTCTGGAACCCGTGGGCGCGGGCGCGCTGCAAGTAGCGTTTGAGCAGCTCAAGGCCCGGCTGGCGCAGGAAGGCTTGTTTGACGCCACTCGACG
>DASXIL010000289.1:0-6220 GCA_036497985.1 Candidatus Angelobacter sp.
GGCAGCCTTGGGAGTGGAATAACCCACGCGTGTGCGGCCGCGCTCTTCAGAAAAGAACGCCTGGTTGTTATAGGCGCCATCCACCGTGTTGTTGTTGAGCAAGGTGCTCATGCCGCGGAAGCTCAAGAGGCCGAAGCCGCTTGAATCGCTGACCACACCGGGCGTGAGGATGGCAAAACTGGACCAACGTCCGCCATTGATCGGCAGGTTAGAGATGGCAGTTTGATTCAGAGTGGGAGCGAAGTCGGCAGAAGTGTAATTGATCTGCGGCGCTTCGGCACTTACTTCCACCGTCTCAGTGGTGCCGCCGACCTTCAAGCGCGGTGAAATCTCAGTGACGCTGCCGACTTGCACAATCACCTGCTCGGCTTTGTAAGCTGAGAAACCCTTTTCAATGACGCTGACCGTGTACGATCCCGATGGAAGCTTGGAGACGCGGTAATATCCGGATGCGTCAGCCGTGACTTTTTGTTCCGCGTTTGTTCCGTTGTTGTGAACCGTGACGGTTGCATTTGCGACCACGGCGCCGTTAGTGTCGTAGACCGTTCCACCGATGGCGCCATCGGTAGTGGACTGTGCGTAGAGCAGCGCGCCGCAACTTACGACGAAGAACGCTACTAGAACCAGCCGTTGAATTGAACTCCAAAAGCGTGACATCATTCTCTCTCTCCTGTGAAGGCTTTCAGCGTGGCGGGACCCGGGAAATCTAGGGCACCCATAATAGTCGTCAATGGTGTAAATGCAACCTAGAAATTTTGGTTTTACCGCATGTTTGCCGCTTTATCCTAGCCTACGATTGTTGCTGGAAGATGAACGAAACACAAAAAGCTTGTGGAACTCCTGTGGATGGCTGTGCAAAAGAGAGACTTACATCTCCACGCCTATGAAATATGGGAAATTTGGGCTGTTTATCGGGAAGGATGGCTGGTTGCGCCCCTCCACTGATGTAGGCTACCTTCATGAAGAAAGTCCCACCTAAGGATGGGGTGCCTCCGTTGACCTGGACAGAGACTTTTAATTGCGACATCTGCGGCAAGCAAAAAAGCACGGTAGACCATTGGTGGCTCGCCTGGAACGAGCCGTTTAGCCCCCATGCTCAAGCGCCGGAACGCCAGATGCTAAAGATCTACCCTTGGGAAAACATGCTGGCGCACGACTCCACGGCGAAACATCTTTGCGGCCAGGCATGCTTGCAGAAACTGGTGGACCGCTGGCTGAACGTGGAATTGGGCGCCACCCATGCCGCGGCCTCAGCCCAAGGAAGATAATCGGTCGCGCATTTTAATTCGATTTCTTGATAGACCGCGGACGTCTATACGTCTCTGTAGAAGAAAGTCTTAGTCGGCTTTGCGGATGCCTGCCCCGTTCTGGCACGTTTCTGTGCAGCGTTTGTTTTTGCAGCAAACCAGCAGCGCGGAAACAGAGTGCTTGAAGATGAGCTGTTCCTGCGTGTTGGTTTCAAGCACGATGGAATACTTATCAAAAGAACGCACGCTTCCTGAGACCTGAGCGCCATTCAGCAACTGGACGGTAATGTGCTTCCCGCCCGCAAGAGCTACGTTGAGAAACGATTCCTGAACGTTAATTATCGACATGATTGAGCCGTGGTCCCTAATCTTTGCACCATAGGCATCCGGCGCCCCAGCCGGAGACCCTGGCAGGCGTGCTACTGATGCTGCCCAAAATAGTGCTGAATTTGCCATAAGTCCAATATATAATTGGACTGAGTTTAATAGGCACTGTCTATGGAAGTCCACCAGCTACGATATTTCTGCGCTGTTTCTGAGACCGGAAGTTTCACCCGCGCCGCCGAACGAGAACAGGTAGCGCAGCCTTCATTGTCCCAGCAGATCATGAAGTTGGAAGAGGAACTGGGCGTTCGCCTGTTTGATCGTCTGGGGCGCACCGTCCGGCTTACAGGCTTTGGACAGGTATTTCTTCCCCGCGCCCGTGCCATTTTGGGCGAGCTAAAGGCTGCGAAGGACGAAGTGGCTGAGAGGCAATCGGCCGTTGCGGGGCCAGTCAGCATTGGCGTGATCCCGACGATTGCTCCATACTTCCTGCCTTTGCCGCTGGCTCTGTTTTCCCGGAAATATCCCCAGGCTACCATCAACGTGTTAGAAGATGTCACGGCCCGGCTGATGGACCGGTTGCGCGCCGGGCAGATCGACCTTGCCATACTGGCCATGCCTTTGCGTGGTCATGATCTGGAAACGTTCAACCTGCGCACCGAGCGGCTTTTTGCCGTCATGCCACGGACGCACCGGCTGGCAAAGAAACGCAAAATCCTGCTCAAGGAATTGCGCGACCAGCCTTTTCTTCTGCTGCGAGAGGACCATTGCTTCCGCGATACGGCGATTGAAGTATGCAAGCGCGCGCGCGTTGTGCCAAGAATTGTGTTTGAAAGCGGCCAGTTCAGCAGCATTATGGCGATGGTCGGCGCCGGATTAGGAATTTCCATTGTTCCGGAAATGGCGGTGGAGCAGCGGCCCGATTGTTCTTACGTCGCGGTGGCAGACGATCGTGCTTCACGCACCATTGGCGTAGTGACGCTCAAAGGCCGCTATCTGAGCCGGGTCCAGCAGGCTTTTCTGGCGCATCTGCACACGTTTTCACAAAAAGATAATTAGTGGGGGATTCCATCTTCCGGCGATCAAGTAGCGCTGCCGGCTGCGATGCAGTTAGCATTTCAAACGTGCGCAACTTTCAGATCTTATTTGACGACGCTGAACCTTCTCTCATTGAACATCCCGCCTTTGCCCGGTATGGGAAATTGGGATTTCCGCCCGCGTATACGGAGCGTCCGTGGACTTACGCCAATTTTGTTCAGTCGATGGATGGCATAGCCTCATTCAAAGGTCAGCATGCGGCTGGGTCCGATATCTCGCAATCGGCTGAAGATCGCTGGCTGATGGACCTGCTGCGCGCCCACGCTGACGCGATTATCACCGGCATCCACACGCTGGTGGAAGAGACGCTGAGCGCGCCCGGGCTGAATGAAGGCCGAGGCCCTGTCTATCGGATTGAAGACGAATCTCTGCGCAACCTCCGCTCCAAGCTTGGACGCAAGCGCGAAAGGGTGATCTTTGTTACAGCTTCCGGCAGCATTGATCCCCGCGCTTATCGCGTGTTTGACGGCGACCAGATGGACGCGCTGACTCTTACCACAAAAGCAGGAGCAACACGGTTGCAAGGGCGTATTGGGCAGGAGTGCCTGATCATTGCAGGCCAAGACAAGACGATTGACCTGCCTGCGGCAATGCGCACGTTGCGGAAAGAGATGGGCATTGAGCACCTGCTTTGTGAAGGCGGCCCCACGCTTTATGGAAGCATGGCGCGAGCAGGACTGATTGATGAGAAATTTGTGACGGTTTCACCGGTCGAGATCGGTCTGTTGGCGCCACCGGAACAGGACATTACACCGGCGGGAACGGGCGCTCAGCTCAATCTACGGCCAACAACGTTTATGTTTCCCGGCTTCACCAAGGAAACTGCTCCGTGGTGGCGGTGGATGAGCTGCCGGCGCGTTGGCGATCATCAATTCAATCGGTATCGAAGGAAGGAAAATTCTTACCACTGATCCACGGCAAGCCGGGACAGGTAAACACGGATGACACTGATCGGGAACACAAGCCAAAGATGGGGCCAGACCAGGAAGGTACGCGCGTTCAAATTTGGGGATCGCGGCTTCAAAAAATTAGGTGGAATAGGCGGAACAGAATGCCGCCTGGACGCATCGAATCTAGAGTAGCTGCTAATTTTCGGTGGTCTTATGGAGACATTACGGAACAAATCATTCTGGGGTGCAATGGTTTTTGTCGCGGTGTTTGTCACATCGATTGTTGTTCTGCTGGCCGATAACGCCATGGCCCGGTAAGCCTACTTTCTGCCCGCCGCTTCCACACTGCGCGTTGGGTCCGCGCCTCTCCACGTAACATCCGCTGTTGGACCGTAACTTGAGGGCACCGGCTTGCCCAGCAGCCGCAGATAAACGCTGAGCTGGGTGCGATGATGCGTGGTATGCAAAACACGCCGCCAGAAAACCCAGATGCGCTCGCGCTGCACGTCAAAAAACGGCACCACTTCCAGCCACCATTTCTGATCACGGGCCGCCATCCTTGCCAGCCGGGGCGAGCACAGCTCCTGATTGCGCCGCCAAAAACCTTCAGGCGTAAGATCCTGCGGCAGCAGCGCGGCGGCTTCCGGTTCGCCGCCCAGGCCGATGAATTCGGCAAAGAATCGCCGCTCAGAAAGCAACTGGTGCTTCATGATTTCCAGAACCGTAGACGATTTGTCCGCCGGTTTGAAAGCCATGTCTTCCTTGCCGAACTGCCGCCACAGGCTCACTACTTTATTTGTTTCGCTGGCGTAGGTATCAAGCAGATGCTGGAAAACAGGGTCTGCCGCGCGCGGTATCTGCGCTTCAGGAATTGCCGTGTAATCGTATTGCATGGGCATGATTGCTGCCTCTGGTTTACTGTTAAACGCCTGCTGCTAAAGGCTTGCTGCCAAATATCTGCGATTAATTTTACGCTCGCGCCGCCTTCACCGTCGTGGTGACGGACGCTCCAGGTTTTACGATTGCCGCAGCGACAAGGCCGGCAAAAACGAATCCCATGGCGACCGTGCAGACGTAAGCCAGCGTGTAATTTCCAGGAAAGCCATACCAGTTCCAATAAGAAATGTTGGTGCTGATGGCGGCGAGAATGCCGGCCAGGGTGATAAAGCGCCAGCGCGCGGCAAAGCTCACAAGGCTGGTCTGTCCCAGCAGGATCACCGCCAGCAGAACTTGAAGAATGTTGGTTCCAAGCTCAACAACCAGCGCCTTCCCAAAAGAGAACTGGAGCGACGGGTGATACGCCAGGAAGCCTGAAGGCCCGGTCTCCACCTTGTGCATGCGCGCTTCCATGGCTGCGCTCTGTTGCGCCCGTGTGGCGTTTTCCGGCAAACCAAGGCCGGGAAGAAGATAGAGTCCATCTTCCGGCATGTTGGCTTTCATGGAACTAAGGACTGCTTGTTCGTTGGGAATTTCTTTTATCCCGGCCTTCCCTAGTGGCAGAACGTCATGCGCTACAAACGACCAGAAGAAGAAAGCCAGTCCTCCAAGAACTCCCGCAAGCAATTTCTTTCCCATAAATGCCTCCCTGTCACGCAGCGGCATATTTCCGCGCGGCATCATGTTTCGGGAACCATGCTGCTACGGAAAAGCGGCGGAGTCAATGGCTATGCATGGTAGCTGGCCATTCTGTAATTGGTAGCCTGGGTGTGTGGGCGCGTTTGTGTATGAGCTTCATCGTTATCACGATGGAACGTCTGCCTGATGCAAGCGGTGGGCCGAGTTCCCAAACTGACCCACACTAGCCATTTGGGCAGGTACCGAACAAAATTCCGAAACTCAGCGCAAGAGCCTGTAATCTAGTGGAGAGCACCATCATGATCGGAGTAGCCCTTGGCCCCTGAAATTGATCCCAAGAAAGACGATACCAAGAAGAAGAAATCCGCCACGGCGCAGCTGAAATCCGTATGGCCAATGATCTCGGAGTTGGTCCGTCCCCGGCGAGGATTATTGGCTTTCAGCTTTCTACTTCTGTTGATCGGCAGGCTTTGCGGTCTGGTATTGCCGGCTGCGCCAAAGTATTTGCTGGATGACGTGATCGGCAAGCATCGCGCGAACCTGCTCCTGCCGCTGGTTTTGGGGGTGTTGGGCGCGACGCTGATTCAGGGACTGACGTCGTTTGCGCTCACGCAGCTTCTTTCAAAAGAAGGGCAGCGTTTGATTTCTGAACTCCGGAAACAGGTGCAGACGCACGTGGGACGCCTCTCTCTGAATTATTACGACGCGAATAAGACAGGTGCGCTGGTATCGCGCATCATGAGTGACGTTGAGGGTATACGCAACCTGATTGGCACCGGCCTGGTTGAGTTTTGTGGTGGCATTCTTACTGCTGTGCTGTCGCTGGGGTTCCTGCTGAAATACAACGCCCCAATGACTGGGATCGCCATTGGCTTTCTGGTGGTCCTTATGGTGGCGCTCAGCCGGGCGTTCAAAACGATTCGTCCAATATTCCGCGAGCGGGCGAAGATCAATGCCGACGTTACCGGCAGGCTCACCGAGTCACTGGGCGGCGTGCGCGTGGTGAAGGGCTATCACGCGGAAGACCGCGAATCGAACGTCTTCAGCCGCGGCGTGCAGCGCCTGCTGGATAATGTGTTGAAGTCG
>DASXIL010000290.1:0-5225 GCA_036497985.1 Candidatus Angelobacter sp.
TGCAGCCTTGGCTTCTTTCTTCTCTGCCTTGGCGGTCTTCTTGTCAGCGCCTCCCGGATTGGCAGCAGGTTCTTGCGCCAGCATGCTTAAGGAAGCAGCCATGACGAATGCAAACAGCAATGTAATTAAGCGTTTCATAGGTTCTCCTCGCGTCGGTTTTCCGTCTTACTTTTCTTGAGATGCTGCCACTTCGGCGAAGGAGGGCTGGCATAGCTATAAAAACAAATCACTTAGAGCAACACTGGATAGCCAAAAATGTTGCGCTCAAGCTTTAACTTTTTGCGCGAATTTCTGCTCGAACTTTTTTACCTTAGGCGCTACCACAAACTGGCAATACGGCTGGTTTCCGTTATTCGCGAAATATTCCTGGTGATAATCCTCGGCCACAAAGAATTTCGCCGCCGGCTCCAGCGACGTTACGATCGGATTCGGCCAGTGTTTCGCGGCATTCAATTCGTCAATTACTTTCTTCGACTCGCGATATTGCTCTTCCGTCGAATAGAAAATGGCTGAGCGATATTGCGTTCCCATGTCATTCCCCTGGCGGTTCAGCGTGGTGGGATCGTGGATGGAGAAAAATACGTCCAGCATCTCTCGAAAGGCGACCACCGCGGGATCGAACGTGACACGCACTACCTCCACATGTCCGGTGTCGCCGTTGCAGACTTGCCGATACGTGGGATTGTCCACATGGCCACCCATATAGCCCGATTCAACCGATGTGACGCCTTCCATGCGGTCGAATACCGCTTCCAGGCACCAGAAACATCCGCCGCCTAAAACTACAGTTTGTAAATTTTCCATAAAGATTTGATCGCCCTGCGTTGAAAAAGTTTCACTTACAAGATCCAGCTTACTCACACGCCTGTGCTGCTGACAACTCGCCGCAGCAAAACGCCTTCTTATCTATTTACCAATAGATTCTCACTTAGGACTGGTGTTTATGCGAGAGCTGCTTTTGCGCGGAAAAGTTGCGCTCCTCAATTTCATTTTCATCTTTCTACTTGTCTTCGCCGTGCGCGCAAATGCGCAGGTTGTAATTGCCCAGATCAGTGACACGCATCTCGGCGAGCCGCAGGCGCCGCATGCCTTCGACAATCTCCGGCGTGCCGTGGACATGGTCAATGCGCGGCACCCCGACGCAGTCATCGTCAGTGGCGATATCGGCGAAAACTACGACCAGTGGTTGATCGCTCGCGGCATCCTGAAGTGGCTGCACGCGCCTGTGTACTACGCGCCGGGCAACCATGACGTTCATACCAATGACGTCGCGCGCTATCGCGAGGTTTTTGGCCCTGACTACTATCGTTTTCAGGTGAAGGGCGTCACCTTCGTGGTGATCGATTCCCAGCTCCTGGGCAATTTCGACAACTTCGACGCGCAGTCGCCGCAGCCGTTGCCGGTAGCGACCCAGGCTGAAGGCGATAAAATGCTTGCTTGGCTCGGCGAGCAGCCGGGAAGCCGCACTGCCGACAACCGTCGTCACTGGTGGAACTTTGGCCACGGCCGCGAGCCGCAGCGCTTCCAGGATGATGACAACGATGACCGGCGCGGCGGAATCGTCATCGGCATTCAGCACATTCCTGCCGCGCGCGGCGACAACATGCCGCCCGACCCTAAACCTTACTGGACCGTCAACGAGCCGTATCGCTCGCGCGAACTCGCGGTCCTGCACCGGCTCGGCATCCGCCACATGCTCGCCGGCCACTGGCATGTAGGAACGGTCTTTGAGCGCGATGGGATTACCTGGCACATCGCGCCAACCACCAGCCGCCTGTTGCCCTGGAGCAGCCCGCTCGGCTTCGCCATGCACACCATCAGCCGCGATGGTGATGTGAAAACGGAATTCGTTCAGCTCGGAACGCAGCCGTGAAAACCTCGCTGTTGTGCGGTGAGCAGGTTTTCCGATCATGCGCGATCACGGCGATCACGCGCGATTCCGGCGATCTCCATTAGCCCGGTGGTCCGGCAAGCTTATCGACATGCGGCGACTGCCCTCCCAGCCACTCCGGATGGTGCGCCGTGGAATCAAAGTGTGCTGAAGTCTTGAACAATTCGTATTCGCCTTGCGCCGCCACTTTCTCTGTCTTTGCCAGCAGCGTCGCTACTTCTTCTTTGCTCATGGGCTTGAAAGTTTTGGCCGCTTCAAACGCCTGCTGCAAGATTTCCTGGCTGTCGATGCCCGTAATCACAACTGAAGTCGGCAGGTTCAGTGCATAGTGCAGGCATTCAATGGGCTTCACGACGCCGCTCTTCAGGATGATCTGGTCGCCCATGGATTTCATTCCCAGCACGCCAGTCTGCTGTTCTACAAGTTTGGGTAGCACCAGTTTGCCAAAGCTCCGAAAGTGCGCGTCCATTACGTTGAGCGGCATCTGCACCGTATCGAAATGAAAATTGTGTTTTGCAGCCACCTCCAGCATATAGAGATGGATGTGCGGATCTTTGTGTCCGGTAAATCCAATGTAGCGCACCTTGCCGGCCTTCTTTGCTTCCAGCACAGCTTCCTGCGCGCCATCCTCGGCGAAGATGCGGTCAGGATCGTCAAAGCGGATAATCTCGTGGTGCTGGATCAGGTCAAGATGGTCGGTCTGCAAGCGCTGTAGCGACTCATTGATCTGCTTGGTCGCTTCTTCTTTCGTGCGGCCGTCGAGCTTTGTCATCAGGAAAACTTTTTGCCGATAGCCATCCTTCAGCGCTTTCCCCATGCGGACTTCGCTCTGCCCTTTGTTGTAGTCCCATGAGTTGTCCATGAAGTTAATTCCGCCATCGATGGCGGCGCGAATCAGCTTGAAGCTGTCATCGTCGCTAAGCTTGGGCTGCCCGATGTGAAATCCGCCCATGCCAATGGCGGAAACTCGCTCGCCTGTCCGCCCCAGTATGCGATAGATCATCGGGCCTCCTTCTTTGTTTCCGCCTGCACTCGATTGCATGCCGCCGGCAAAGCTGCTGGCCAGACCTCGTGTGCCCCGCGCCGCGATTCCTGCCAGCGCCACGCCTCTCAGGAATTTTCTTCGCTGCATACTGCGTTTTGTCTCCTGCTATGCGGCAATCAGGTCTTCATAGCCGCGTGCTGCTACCTCCTCCCGGCTGATGGGAACACTTGCAGGCCACGGCTCATCCACGCCCATGAGCGCCAGAGCGCTGCCAAGCAGCGCCATGTTCTTGCTGAAGTTGATCATTTCATTTATGCGCTGATTGGGCTCCTGAACGCTCCAGAAGTTATGCATCACCGGCGAAACACCCGCCAGGAACCCGGCAATCGCGGCTGTTCCCAGCTTTGGTTTTATGCCCAGCAATATGCTGGTGCCGCCGGCAAGCAACACTACACCGGTTGCCGCCACGGTCGCTTCAGCCATGGGGACATTCTTTGACTCTGCATACTGCCCCAGTTGCTTGCGCTGTTTAAGATGATTGATGCCGTTATAGAGAAAGAATCCGCCAAACACCAGACGGCCAATAAGAAATGCTGCCTTCATGGGACCTCCGTTGATTAAAAGTGACCATGATTAGGATTCGATCTCTCAAAGCTGGGTGGCCAGAATCTGTTAGCGACCAGGCAGCGAAGACTTTTTGCGAACGCTCAATACCGTGCTGCTCGATTCCCGGTCTGCTGGATTCGTCTGCTCTGCTTACTTCTTTTTTGGCGTCCGGTACACAGTCCCCATGTCCTTGCCTAGTTGGTTGATCATGTCCCTCACCGTCTTGGCATGGTCTCCGTAGGGCGCATATTCCAGATATTTGTTCAGCGCTTCCGTCGTTTCCGGCGGGACGGCATACTTTCCGTGTTCGAGGTGCCCTTGTCCAAACAGGATTGAACCTTTGATGAAGTATGCGTCTGCCATTGTTGGATCGGACGCGATAGCGTGATCGCACGCCGCCACCGCGTCCTGACTGCGCTTGAGGTTGTAGTAGGTGGCGCAAAGGTTGAAGTACGGCATCGCCGGATACGCGGCCGACTCCGCCGCCTGCGTGAACACGCCGATAGCTTCGTCATATTTCTTAAGCTGCACCAGCAGATTGCCTTCAGAATTCAGCATCTGCCCCAACCCGACCTTTGTTTTGGAATCGGATTGTGCTTGCAGCATCTTTTGCGCCGCGGCTGCTCCCTTTTGGTAAGACTCAAGAGCATCTTTCGGCTTATCGAGCGCCATATAAATGCCGCCCAGCACCTGATAAGGCCCCCACTGCGCGGGATCTTCCGCAAGCGCCTGGTTGCACTTCTCAATCGCGACCTCATATTTGCCGGCATTCGTCAGCGCGTTACATGCCCGATATTTCGCCATGAAAGGGTGCGGATACGTCGCAGCCGCTCTCTGATAGAGCTCTACCGCCTCATCCACCTTCTCCATGCGATCGTAAGAGTCAGCTTCGGCCAGCAGCAGGTCGCCAATATTCGTCAGCGCGCGATCAGTGTCTGAAGCGTTCTTCAGCGTCTTTTGCGCTACTTCCACTCCTTTGGCAAAGCTCTCCGCTGCTTCCGGATAATGCATTTGGTTGGACTCAAGCGTGCCCAGGTTTTGGTAAAACTCCCAGCGATTGGGGTCCAGAGCGATCAACTGCTTCACCAGGCTGATTGCGTTTAGCCAGTCCTCGATTCCCACTGCTGTGTGATACTGCACCATCAGCTTGTTGATCTTTGCCGCATGGGCATTTTCCTGCCGGGCCAATTCCAGTTGCTCTTTCGTTTTCTTTCCCGACGCCAGATTCGTTCCGCCTCCCGGCTCCGCCGGGCCATTTGTTGTGTGCGATAAGTCCACATTCAGAGTGTTTTGGGAATTCGCGTCAGTGTTGTCACCAATGTTCTTCGTGCCGGAATAAACATGGCTACCGTCGGAAGCAGTAATCTCAATTTGGTAGACGCCATATTCCACGCCGATCAAAGAAAATGAGCCCTTTTTGTCTGTCTTAACTTTATAGACTTTGCCAGAGCCTTCCGTGATTCGCTGTCCACCCGACGAATAATCCACCGTCCCCACATTGGTGTACACCACTTCGGCGCCGCCCATGGGCTTGCCTTCGCGGTCCAGTATCTGGCCGGAGACTGAAGCCAGAAAGCGTTGCATCGGCAGCAACAGGGCGAAAAGTATGAGGCAATAACTTGTCATTGGATCTCCACAAGTTTATCCACGGTGACGGGGCTTCATTGCCGTAAGTGACACCGCAGGCAGCCAGAATGTTCCCCGCAATCCTTCTTCTGCCTGTTCATTAGATCTAGTATGGAA
>DASXIL010000291.1:0-4957 GCA_036497985.1 Candidatus Angelobacter sp.
TATGCATCAGCGTGATACTCTCTTGCTCCAGCCACTGCCCGAGTTCTGCGCCACTTAGGACCAAATCCGGATCAGAAGGAATACAGAGTGTCCCTCCGCTGCACAACGGAACAAAAACATCGCGCAAGAGTGGATCAAACATCGGCGAGGTCAATTGGGCCACCCGGCTTCCCGGGCCGATACCAAATTGCTTGATCTCCCAATGGATGAAATGATTGATCCCTTTTAATCTTCCCGCTATGGCTTTCGGCGTTCCCGTTGAACCGGAGGTAAAGAAGATATAACTGAGCTCATCGCCACTGCGGCTCCGCGGGCGGGACGACTCCGCAAGGACTGCATGGCCAGTGATTGCGATTTCTTGGATCTGCTGCCCTGAATCATGCTTGAGCCGCTCAAAGTGCAACTGCAAGCCTGTATCCACGATTGCCCAGGCAGGCTGGCACTGCGCCAACATCGCGGTAATCCTCTGATCGGGAAGGCTAGGCAGCATGGGTACAAAGCCGCAGCCGGCCTTCAAAATGCCCACCATCGCAGCAATGAGTTTCGGACGGTTTGCGCTAAAGATGAGCACCAAATCGCCTATCTTTGCTCCGGCGTTGATCAGGCTTGCCTCTACAGCATCCGTTAGCCGGCGAAACTCCTCATATGTCAGCCGCTCAGCTCCGTATTCAACTGCTACTGCGTATGGCGTCCGGACTGCCTGTTCATCGAAAACATCAAAAACGTTTGGTTGTGGAGACTACAGCCCTGGATCGTTCCACGTTCTCAAAATCTGCTGCTGCTCGCTCTCCGTAAGCATCGATAAATTACAAACCGCTTCTTGTGGATGCCGGACAATTTCAGCCAGAAGCTTCTCCCAGCGCTCCAGTAACCGGCGCATGCTGTTCTCGCGGAACAGGTCAGCTCTATATTCCAACCTTCCACGAACAATGCCATTTGTTTCCGTCGCAGTGAGCTTCAGGTCAAACTTTGTTGCCCCGAGTTCAATTTCTATCTCTGACAGCTTCAAGCCGGAGAGCTCTACTGCACCCAGAGGAGCATTCTGGAAAATGAACATCGTCTGGAAGAACGGTGTCCGGTCCAGATCTCGTTTCGGGTGTAATTCTTCAACCAGTTTTTCAAACGGCACATCCTGGTGCGCATACGCCGTTACCGTGGTAGAGCGCACCTGCGCCAGTAATTCAAGAAAACTCAAGCCATGATCTATACGTGTACGGAGTACCAGGGTGTTGATAAAGAAACCAATCAGCGCTTCGGTTTCAGTGGAGCGACGTCCTGCGATCGGAGTTCCAATAGCGATTTCATTCTGCCCGCTGTAACGCGAGAGCAATAGCTGAAAAGCGGCCAGCAGGGTCATGAACAACGTCACGCCCTCTCTCTGGCTTAATTCATTTAAATCGGAGCTCAGCTTTTCCGGCAATTTCCAATCGACTTTCGCGCCTGCTTGCTCCCGGAAATGCGCATTGGAGTAATCGGCCGGGAATTCCAGGACTGGAACATCGGTAAGTTGCTTTCGCCAATAATCAAGCTGTTCTTCCAGTACCTTGCCTTTAAGCCAATTGTGCTGCCAGACGGTGTAATCCAGATACTGGATTCTGGGTTCATTCAGTGGTGATTCTTTTCCATTTACATATGCTTCATAAAGCTGGCTGAATTCCCGAACCATGACTCCTATCGACCATCCGTCACTCACGATGTGGTGCATGACCACAAGCAAAATGTGATCGTGCTCACTCAATTGGACCAGGGCCACCCGCATGAGCGGCGCGTGAGACAGATCAAAGGGAATTCTTGACACCGCTTCAATCAGGCGCTTTGCTTCGTCGTACCGATGGCCGGATGGGATATCGCGTAAATCTCTCTCTTCGATTGCCAGCTCAAGCTCTGATGCGATCTTCTGTACTGGTTTTTGCTCGTGCACTACAACGCTTGTCCGGAGGCTTTCATGACGCCGCAGAATCTCATTCAAGCTGCGTTGCAGCGCTGGACGGTCCAATGCTCCCTCAAGCCTCAAAGCACAAGGGATGTTGTAAGCCGCGGTTGCGGGTTCCAACTGCTCAACAAACCATAACCGCTGCTGCGCATAAGAGAGAGGGTAGGCTCTGGCTTTCTGCGGTTGCTTTCGGCCCGTTTTGTTTGCTGCTTTCCCTGCATCGGAAGAAAGATTTCCGACAGGTATAAGGAGATCACTCATCTGTATCTCTCGAATTTTGTAGAGTATTTAAGTAGGCTCAGATAAAGGGAGTTCGTCGATATTCCCTTTATCTGAAGGTTTGAAGCGGCCCAGCTGTTGCGGCTGACGAGGCAGCGAAGCTTGGCGCATTCAATCGCTGCGACATGATAGAGACAACGCCGAGGAGTGGATCGATGCAAAACTCCCTCTGGTGACGGCCGCTGGCGCGGGCCTTTTGCCTGGCTATCATGTGCATCTCAGTGCATCCTGCAATGAATGAGTTCACGCAGTATTTCCGCATCAGGTCCTCAACAAGATGAAGATGGCGTACAGTGCGCTGGTTCGTTTTGGCTTCATAAATCATGGAATGGATGGCAGCCTGGTCTGCGTCATCGGGAAGAATAATGCGGGATCCAGCTTCTTTCCATGCTGCATGATTCTGGAATATTCCCATGCGTCTTGTTCCTTCGGTGCAAAAAAGCAGATATTTTTTACGGTCCTGCAGCACAGAATCGAAGATAAGGTCGACAAGGGATATGGTCTTTTCCTGTAGATGTGCGGCAAGACAGGAAATCAATGGGTGGATCGTGACACAACACACTACGATCCTGGTAGCGCCCAATGACTCGAGCTTGTTCATTCCGCTGGCGAAGTGTTCAAGCAACAAGTGCTCGGTCCCATTTAGAAGGCACTTTGTCCTGTCTGGAATCGTCGGATCGGATATCAAATATACGATGGGGCATTGCTGCTCCGGCTTCCCTGCGGTCTCCTCATAGATAGTGCTGAGGAACTCCGCCGACGCGAGCGGGCCCATTCCGCCTAAAACGCCCCAGATCTCGTTTTGGATGCACCCGGTGCTCGGGTGTTCAATAGAATTCATTGATAATGTATGCAGAAGAGATTATTTAAGTGGAAAATTTAGGAATGCGGACAGAGCTGCCGCACAAGCATCCAATTCAATTCAGAAAACCCAGGAAGACGAAACCACAACGAAATGGATATTAGCACAACGTACTGTTGAATACTAACTCATTTTGACTTCCGTTTTCATCCAAACCTTGGCCGTGCGAACAAGAATTGTCCCGATTCGGGAATTTTTTGCGAAGCTTATTCGCCTCCGGAAAACAACTTCGCAATGTTCCCATGGGCAAGAGACGCGTTTCGACTTTTGCCGGTTCGATTGAATCCAACCTTCCGGTAGAACGTGACCGCCGGGCCGTCTTTGACATCTACACCGACTGTTCGTAGAACCAATCTGCTCAACTTGGAATGTTTGAATTCTTCAAAAAACAGGCGGAATGCAAGAAAGCAGCGCTATAAGCGCTGCTTTCGTTGCTCCTCCGGAGCAGCAAGCTCCAGCCATGATGCTCGCCCTCCCCCGAGAAACGATCACCATGGAAGACTGAGGACTCAATTACTGTTCGTTTACATCGCGCACCGTCAGCACCGGACACGGAGCACCGACAATGACGTTGTAAGTAACACTTTTACGGAAATGGCCGTTAAACTTTTTCCCTGCCGGCAGGCCCAGAACGATCATGTCTGGCCGTTCCGTTTCCGCAAGGCCCAGCAGTTCTTTCACCGTATCGCCCACTTCAACCGCCAGTTCAGGCTTGCACCAGTTCTTTGCTTCGGCCGGCACCAATGTTTCCAGTTTCTTGTACGAATCTGCGACCAATGCCTTGCGATCGCGCTGAAACGCGTCGTCCAGCGAAACCACGTGCATAAAGGTCACCTGTGCGCGGCTTTCCTGTGCAATGGATAGCGCGTACTGCGTTGCGAATTCCGCGTGCGCGCCCAGGTCTGTGGGGAACAGAATGTTCTCTGCTTTGAAATCATGCGTAGGCCTTACTGTAACGTGCGGGCCTACCGTAAGCACCGGGCAGGTGGCATTGCGGAAGATCGCTTCGGCAACCGAGCCCATCAGAAGATGCTTCAGTCCATGGCGGCCGTGCGTGCCCATAACGATAAGATCAATCCCATGCTCGGCAATCCATTTTGGGACGGCCTCTGCTACTGGTCCGCGCGCAAAGAGCGGCGTGCCGTTGAAATTGTTTTCCTTGGCCACCACGCTCAGGCGGCGACGGCTGTTTTCTTCCACTTCGTCCAGAATGTCCGGCGCCGCTGTTTCCGTAAGGATGATCGGATCGCAGGCATGCGCGGGATAAACTTGCGCGCCAAAATGATTCGCAAATCCCAGCGCATAAGCCATAGCGGCCTGTGATGCTTCAGTGAAATCGGTAAGAAATAAAATATTCTTGAATGAAATCTTATTGACGACTGGCAGAGCATGCATAGTTGACATAAAAAACTCCTTTTTAAAATTGCTGTATTTCCTGGTCCGGAGCACTGGGCCCATTCGCTTTCGCGACCGTCAAGTTCCCTTTGAGTGTTCTCCTGGTGCACGCTGGCAATCGCGTCGCCATGCGCATCGGGTGGAATGCGGTTACGTGCAGGATGGCGTGCGGGATCCCGGAATCCCGCAGTTTATGAGAAATACGCCATTCGCTGCGGAAGGGCTTTTCAGCTCCTTCCGTAGCGAAGAAAGCCAGCGCGGTTTCTAACGTCTGTAGAAGCAGGCCGTTTCGCGCTGGTTTCCATTCCGTCATTCTGCTCCTCATCTCAAGTCTTCCCTCATAGTTTGCAATCGTGGGCCACGTTGCGGCTGTGACGCAGATCACCCTAGCGGGACTGCGTCAGATCGCCGGAAAGTCTCCTTCAGCGGGACCACGCTTCAGGCACGGAGAGCACCGGGCACGGGGCAGCGCTAATGACTTTGTGCGT
>DASXIL010000292.1:0-6709 GCA_036497985.1 Candidatus Angelobacter sp.
TTCTTCCGTCCACTTCATAAGAAGTCGCGCCTTCCGACTTGCAGGTGGCGATCAGGTCCGGCCCGGTCAACACCACGCATACAGCGCCCACGACCTTTCCTTCCAATTCATTTACAGTTTGCGTCATTTGCTTAATCAGACTGCCCGTAGCAACAACGTCAGTTAGTATCAAGACACGCTGGCCGCGTATCTCGGGATGCGTTCCCATCTCGACATTCACAAATGGATATGGTCCGAAGTAGTAGCTATTCACGGATCCTTCTCGCGTCTCGATCTCGGAATGTATGGAATCCATCAAGTGCCGGGATGTTGCCGTGCAGGTAACGATTGCCCCAAACGAATTATGACGTCTGATTTCCCGCACTTTTTCCGACAGATGCTGAACGCAAGACGGAAACTCCGGTTCGTCAAAGAGCTGCCATAATGTGACAAATTTTCTCTGGTTGCGCCCTGAGGTAAGCTGGAAGACCCCGCCTGGAGCTGAAGCAAAGTTTCCAGTTGTAGGATCATAGAAATATTCGGCATCCAAGACAATGTCTTTGCTTGGATCAGCAATTACGTCGTGTAGCTCTTTTTGGTATTGTTGCCAATCAATGTTCATCGTGCTTTCTTACAATAGCTTGGGCATGAATTCATTCAGGAATATCAGGTTGCCAGCAAGGGCTAGAAAAAGATGTGTATTGTCGTTAGCAAGATAGAAATCTATCGTGCGTGGCTCAAAGGGGTGTCAAATATTTAACTCGTGTCGACAAGGAGTGTCAAGCAGAAAATCATTGAAGATACAGGCCGAAACGAAAGCCCGCCTCTCGGCGGGTTCGTTAAATCTGTTCTTCTTGATCTAACTACACCCACTCGTACTTCCACAACTCATACACCTATAACAACTCCCGTTCCTGGCCATGATCAGACGTGGCAGCTTGGCGCGTCGCCCAGGTCGACGAACTCTTTCAGCGCGGCGGCGCTCCGTTCTTCCTCCACATCAGTCTTTGGATCAAATCATCTTGTCTACTTGGACATGAACCATGTTTAAGCAGAGGGTCGCAAAAGACATGTCCCGCCTTAATGAACTACTTCGCGCGTGATTGTTGGAAGGAAATCGGCTAGATTACAGTAGCCTTCAGGGGTGGAAACAAAACGATCTTTGAAAATTGAGCAACTGGCGATTGGCAACTAGCAACTGGGATTTTAGCTATTGGCTGTTGGCTCTTAGTTAGATCAAAACCAACCCCATTTGCCCTCAAATCTACGCCAATCTGGGACGTCTTGGGATGTGAGCGTATAAGCCCTTTAGAATCCTAGTTAGGGGTCTAGGGGGAGGGTGGGAGCGCGACGCGCCTATCTGGTGATCCAATGGCTGAACCCTACGCCAATCAGTACCCATGTGCGTCAAACCCACGCCAATCTGGGATGGGTTGGGATGGCACCCCTGAAGTCTACGCCAATCTGGGATGACCGGGGAGGGGGAGGCCCCTCTTTACCACTGAGGACACAGAGGAACACTGAGGAAGTAAAAAGCCCGGCTTCTTCCGCCGGGCTGATTGGGTGAGAGCTGATTCTATCGAGCTACGAGCAGCCTGACGTCGAGCCACAGGAAAGTGGGCGCTTCGCGCCAATTTAGTTCCTTCGTTTGGGCGCAAAACTCAGCGCCCGCACTCAGGATGACAATTGGTGCTGTGGCTCATGCGGCTTAAGAACAGCCGCTTGTGGAGCCACATGACATACACCTGTAGCAGCTCCCATTCCTGGTCATGATCGCTCCACATACATGACAAGAAGGCGCGTCGCCCAAGTCGACAAACTCTTTCAGCGCGTCGGCGGAGTGGTAAAGACCACGATCGACAAGAGAAGGGCTTTTGGCCGTTGGCTCCTGGCTATTGGCTAAACCACCTTGCGGCGGCTTCGTCTCACTTATGGCCGAGTGCTGCTGACTGCTGAGCGCTTCGCTGCTTTGGCTAGTAGCTAGTAGCTCGGAGCTAGCAGCTGGCGCAGCCAGCATCATGTCCTTGAACAGCGGATACTGTCGTCCGGTAACGAACCGCAGTTCCAGCCAGCGGAAGATGTAGTCCATGATGCTCTTGGCGATGGGGATTTCCGGGTTGCCGGTGAAGCCTGAAGGCTCAAACCGGGTGTGCTGGAATTTCTCACACAACAGCTTCAGGGGAACACCGTGCTGCAGCGCCAATGAAACCGCCGTGGCAAATGAGTCCATCAGGCCGGAGACGGTGGAGCCTTCCTTGGCCATGCGGATGAACAGCTCGCCCGGAGTGCCATCTTTATACATGCCCACGGTGAGATAACCTTCATGGTTGGCGAACGCGAATTTGTGCGTGATGGACGCGCGCTCACCCGGCAGCCGGTGGCGCACCGCCCGCGGCGGCGCCGACTCCTGCTCCTGCATGGTCAACGGACGCACGGCGGCCAGCGCCATGGTCTGCTGCTCCGGCGAGAGCTTTTGGAAATCCAGTTCAGCGCCGCTCAGTGGACGTTGCGTTGCCGTGATGTCCTTCTCTCCGCGAGTCCCGCGCTTGGCGGCTTCGTCGCGAGAGCTGGCGGCCATCAGCGGCTGCGCTTTCTTGGATCCATCACGATAGATGGCAACGGCCTTCAGCCCCAGCTTCCAGGACTGAAGATACGCTTCAGTGATGTCTTCAACCGTCGCGGCTTCCGGCAGGTTCACCGTCTTGGAAATTGCGCCGGAGATGAACGGCTGCGTTGCCGCCATCATCATCACGTGGCCCATGTAGTGGATGCTGCGCGTGCCTTTCTGCGGCTTAAAGCTGCAATCGAAGACAGGAAGATGCTCGTCCTTGATCCCCGGCGCGCCTTCAATGGTCCCGGTGGAATCAATGTAGCTGACGATGGAGTTCACCTGGTCCGGCGTGTAGCCCAGCTTCCACAGCGCGGAAGGCACGGTCTGGTTCACGATCTTGATCATGCCGCCGCCCACGAGCTTTTTGTATTTCACGAGCGCCAGGTCAGGCTCAACGCCGGTGGTGTCGCAGTCCATCATGAAGCCGATGGTCCCCGTGGGCGCCAGCACCGTGACTTGCGCGTTGCGATATCCGTTGCGCTCGCCCAGGGCAAGAGCTTCATCCCAGGATTGGCGGCTGCCTTCCAGCACCGCTGCCGGGACGTTCTCTTTATTGATCTTGTTCACCGATGCCCGGTGCATGCGGATCACGTTGAGGAACGGCTCGCGATTGATATACCAGCCGGGGCAAGCGCCGCCCGTTACGTCCTGCGGTGAAACGCGCGAACTGGCCGGCGCAAGCGGCGGGCACTGTCCGGCAATGCGCGCCGACTGCAGATACGCTTCACCGCACATAATTGCGGTAACGCACGCGGCGTAGTCGCGGCCGGCGTCAGAGTCATACGGCAGGCCGCTGGCCATCAGCAGCGCGCCCAGGTTGGCATAGCCCAGCCCAAGAGGACGATAGTCATGCGAGTTGCGCGAGATCGATTCCGTCGGATATCCCGCGTTATCGACAAGAATTTCCTGCGCGGTAATCAGCACGTCCACCGCGTGGCGGTATGCAGGCACATCGAACTCGCCGTTCGACTTGAGGAACTTCATCAGGTTCAGCGACGCCAGATTGCAGGCCGAGTCGTCCAGGAACATGTATTCGCTGCACGGATTGCTGGCGTTGATGCGGTCGGTATTCTTCGACGTATGCCACTTGTTGATCGTCGTGTCGTACTGCATGCCCGGATCGCCGCACCACCATGTGGCTTCAGCGATTTTGTTCATCAGCTCTCGCGCCTTGACAGTCTTCATTACGTGACCGTCCTTCACCGCGCGTGTGGAGAAATTGTCATCGCGCTCCACGGCAGCCATGAACTCGTCCGTTACGCGGACAGAGTTGTTGGCATTCTGGAAAAAGATGGAGCTGTAAGCGTCAGAGTCGGGCGACGAGCCGTCATAGCCCATCTCAATCAGCGCCCAGGCTTTTTTCTCTTCGTCACGCTTGCAGTCAATGAAGGCTTCAATATCCGGATGATCAACATTCAAGATGACCATCTTGGCCGCGCGACGCGTCTTGCCGCCCGACTTGATCACGCCGGCAAATGCGTCAAAGCCTTTCATAAAGCTCAATGGACCGCTGGCCGATCCGCCGCCGGAAAGCTCTTCCGTCGATCCACGCAGCGCGGAAAGATTTGTTCCCGTGCCGCTGCCCCACTTGAACAGCATGCCTTCCGTCTTGGCCAAAGTCAGGATGGAATCCAGAGAATCCTTTACCGAGTTGATGAAGCACGCCGAGCACTGCGGCGCTTTATAGCCGGTCGCGGAAAATTCCACAGTTCCCTGTTCGCGGTTCCAGTGCCAGTTCTGTGCGTCGCTGAGCGGTTCCAGCCGGTCGCAACCCACGTTGAACCACACCGGAGAATTGAACGCCGCTTTCTGCTGCACCAGAATGTGCACCAGCTCATCGTGGAACGTATCGCGGTCTTCCGTAGTCGCAAAGTAACCCTGCTGCCAGCCCCAGTCGCGGGTCGTCTCTGCCACGCGCTGAATCAGCTGGCGGACGCCGGTCTCACGCTGCGGCGTTCCCAGCGTGCCGTGCAGATATTTGCTGGCCACAATGTTGATGGCGGTCATTGACCAGTCTTTGGGCGATTCAACGTTACGCTGCTCAAAAATGCTGTTGCCTTTGGCGTCAGTAATGCTGGCCGTGCGCAGCTCCCATTCCACTTCGTCGTAAGGCGAAATGCCGGCGCGCGTGAAATAGCGCGGAAATTTCAGCCCAGGGGCCGCTTGTCCCGTTTGTCCTAAAGCCGGCTGCTGTGTTTGTACTTTTGTGTTTTCCTTCATGGTCTTTACGCCTGTTTCCGCCATCTCTTTTTCTCCGATTCGCTTTGATGTCCGCGATGTTGCATGCTGCATGGCGCGAGCCTGCCCGCTCGCTTTCTCGTTCCCGCTGTTTGTCTCTAGGATCCTGCTGAAACTGCCTTGCCCAGCTTGATGCCGCGGGTCACGCGATCGACCGCGCGCTCTGCCACGGTTTTAAGACTTCCCTGCGGTTCCGCAAGATTGGCGAGAGCCGCCACGGTCAAAACTGTTTTGGGTTCTGCTCCGACCGTAGGCCGCTCGAATATCTGTGACGCCACTTCCCTCTGCGTGCTCAGCCAGTTCTTCAGCGCCGTCGCTGCGGCCCTTCGATCGGCAATGCTGGGCGCTATGGCATAGCGCACATAAACCTTGGCCTGCGCCATCTTTTCCCGCCACGGACTGCCCGCTGCAAACAGTCGGCTCATGGCGCGTGAAAGATCTTCGGCCTCAGCCACCTCAAATACCGCCAGCATCCGGCGAGACTGAACTCCCGCCTGTGCTACCTCTTCCGCCAGCGCAAACACTCCGGGCTGGCTGGGAACCAGCAGCAAGCCAAAGCTCGATTCACAATGAAACCAACGTGACCAGTTCATTTCCATACGTCTCTTCCCCCAAAGCACGGTTAAGCAGCACCGGTTGGACCGGTGGCGCGCACACATAAATATTCAAGTTCACCGCGATTATTGTTTTCGGCGGCACCTCTGACGCCGGGTAGTCTTCAGCTTGTCTGTGACCCGTTTCTGGCTTGCTGCGGGTCCGGCCAGAACAACTGTAGTGTTGGAAACTTACGCCTGTATATTGTGCGTGTCAAGAGCCTTATACAATCTATTGTACCTTAGTGGCCAAAATGCTGCCACGCGACCCAAGTAGTTTGTTTCCCGTCCTTTACCGGAAAATGACCGATATCGGGGTGGTTTCTCCCTTGGTACATCCGGAACTTTTTATCCACAAGCAAACGGCGCTCCGCCGGCGCGGACGGCAATCACCTGGAATTTGTATTGGCTGGTTGAATCTCTCGGACAAAAGCGGCTGCAACTGGTATTCCGAATCTACGCGCTGCCGCCGCGCAGGGTCAATGCCGCAAATTGGTGCAGCGCTGTGGATATAGGTGGAAAAGAAGACTTTATAAAATCTCGTGCGCAAGCGAGAGATCCCTGCGGTCGCGTCGATTCAGGCGTCATGTGAACCGCTATGAAATCGCATGGAATATAATCCCTGTACTGATTCAGAGTAGGTGGATTCCCATGCGTACCCGGTTGCTTTTCTCCGTTTTATTTTTCTTCTTTTCCTTGACTGCTTTGTCTTACGCGCAGACTGCGGTCGGCGACCTCAATGGCGACGGCAAGCCCGATGTCGTGGTAGGAAACGGAAGCTCGAACACCGTCACAATTTTCATGAATGACGGCGCAGGGAATCTAACCGCCGTTCGGTTTCTTCCCGCGGCCCACACAGTGCAATCCGTATTGCTGGCTGATTTCAATCAGGACGGACACCTCGACATTCTGGTTCATGAACTGCCGGCGACCCTGGAACTGTTTTCGGGCGATGGCACCGGCAATTTTTCGGCTGGTGTACAGCTGCCCATCGGTACACAGACTCTTTCCACTGATCCCGTAGTAGCCGACTTCAACGGTGACGGTTTTCAAGACATCGCTTTCGCCTCAGGAGAAGCTATTGCCATCCTCTTTGGCGATGGACATGGGGGCTTTCTGCCGCCCCGCCTGTTTACTATTGGTCTGGAAGGCGCAACCTTCGGACACCTTTATGTCACTGACGCAAATCTGGATGGCAAACCGGACCTGCTTGCCGTGGGTGGCAACGTCCGGCTTGGTGGAGCGCCTGTTTGCTACATTGCTCTGAATAATATCCCTGCTGGGTTTA
>DASXIL010000293.1:0-3032 GCA_036497985.1 Candidatus Angelobacter sp.
ACTTCTTGCCTGCCGACATCTCCACCGGCATGAAGCGTGCAGTGGCGATCGCCCGCGCTGTCGCTTCCCAGGCTGAGGCCATTCTTTATGATGAACCTACAACCATGGTTGACCCGCTGATGGCACGCCGCCTCGGGCACTTGATCAACAGGCTCAAGAGCGAGATGAAGCTGACAAGCGTCATTGTGACCCACGATATGCGCCTGGTGGAGAAACTTGCGGATCACGTGGTTTTTCTTGATCAGGGCCGCATTATCTTCTGCGGATTGCCCGAGGAGATGGAGCGTTCTGCCGAACCTGTTGTGCGCAAGTTCATCGAACTTGATCGGATCGATTTGAATGCCTTGCTCCGGACATTGGGCGGGAGATCTGAAAGAATGCAGGAACGCAAATTGGCCTAAGTCGCACGATTGGAGATGGCAGCCGGCCATCTCCAGCACCTCGTTCCTGCCAGATAACTGAGCGCCAAAGAAGGCCGGTTAAGTGTAAGCGCAGCGTTATGCTGCCTTTTCTTTCTGGGCAGAAGCAGGTTGTTTCGATGTGTCTTGCCCTGAAGACTGAACGTGAGCGGCCGATTGCGAACTATCCACCTGCACGGGAATCTGGCGCACGTTGGCCTGCTCCAGGGGAAGCGTGATCTGTAGCACGCCGTTTTGGAATTGAGCGCGTGCCTCCTGTGTTTTCACTCCGTCGGGCAGGGGAATCGTGCGGTAGAACTGGCCGTAACGGATCTCAGTGCGGCGAACGTCGCCTCGATCGTCTTCCTCGGCAACCTCCTTTTCTCCGGAAACTACAAGAATATCGTCAATGATCTGGACCTCTACATCGTCCTGGCTCAGTCCCGGCAACTCAGCAGAGACCACCAGATTACCGTCACGGTAAGCCACTTCAACCGGTGGAGCCCAGGCGGCGAGAGAGAGACCATCTCCGCGAGAAGTCTGACCGGCCAAATTGTTTTGGGTGAAGACCCGGCTAATTTCATCCTGCATCCGCCTGAACATTGAGAGCGGATTCATGTTGAAGATGTCGATTGAGTCCATCAGTACCGACGGGGCTAAGCTTGATTGCGAGCGTCGCGCGAATGATGTTTGCTGCCTGGGAGTATCTTTCGCGGGAGTCTGTGAGCTTGATTGTTGCTGGGTCTGTTGCGCTGACATCATTACCTCCATGATTGTTGTTTGGAATTGAGTTGGTACACGAATAGCCGTTTCCTGCCACCAGGAGAGACGAACGTGAGTTTGAGAGCTGGTTTTCGCATCGTTTAGGCTGCTCGCAGCCGAGTGCTCGTATCAGGACGCCAGCTGCGCTGCCCGATGGCAAGCATGATGGAAGACCAGCCGCGCAGAACCAGTGAAAATCCCACTGCCAGGCCAATGAATTGGGGCGCGAGCCACGGCCGCGCAGCCCACAACACCACGCCGAGCAAGAGCGTAGCGATGCCATCAAACTCTGCCCATGCCCAGTTGGGAAACTTAAATCGAATCACTGAGACAATGCGGAAAAGACCAATCACAGTAAGGAACGATGCGAACAGCAACATCCAGACAATTGCCCCCGCTTCAGGGTGAGTGATGATGAGCAAGCCCATCGGCAGACCGGCGACGCCCGGAACGATATGAAGAAGAAACCTGTCACCCCTTCGCAAATGGAAGGCGTGCGCTGATTCGACAATTCCGCTGAGAACGATCAACCATCCGAACACTACCTCCTGTCGAGGGACTTTCGTCGCCGTGGTAAGAAGAGCCACAATTCCCAGAAGGATCAGCGCCGTGCCGAGCTGCGCAGTCCAGCTCCGGTGCTGACGCTGTTGATCCAGATTTTTTTTCAGGGCCATCGTTTTTATCTCTACATTGACCTTATCGCCACGGATGTCGCTCCGCAATTCTCCGTGCGGGCAAAGCTCGAATCCATCGGCAAGACTAAGGCACGGTACCCCTCCCGTCGGCCGCCCGCATACCTCCAACGCCTTAGCCAGGCAAGGAAAACGGAGCGTAGTGCGGAAGAAGTAGGACTGTCTCTCTCAGCCCGATGACGCCATGCTGGTCGGACTTTCGGAGCCGTAACGCATCCCGATGATGAATTGTTTGCGGGAGTTGCAGTCATTAGCATTTGGCCACGGAACAGCCAAGTTCGCCAACAGGAAGGAAGCAGATGAGCACTCAAGAAACCGTGACATTCACGCAGGGGTCAGCAGAAGTGGATGCCTTTTATCTATTCGGATGCATGACGTTGTGGCGCAAGACCGGCAACATCCAGGCAGGTTGGGAATTGATACGCGCGCTGGCTTCTCCCGACCCGGACATCCGGTCCATGGCAGAGGGTGTCCTCCATACGTTTGAGCGGCCTTCCAGAGTTCCTGTGCTCTGCACGGTTTTTGTCTGGTGAGTCCTGTTTCGCAAAATATCGGGGCAAGGAGCAGCCATGATCACAACGCGTCGACAGTTTCTTAAAACTTCCGCCATCGGCGGCGTAGCTGCTTCCGTGCTCGGTTTTGATCTCACCCCGGCGTATGCCCAACTTCGTCACCTCAAGATTTCTCGTGCAACTGAGACACGCTCCACCTGCCCCTATTGCTCGGTGAGTTGCGGCGTCATTATCTATACCATTGGCGACAAAGCCAAGAACGTAGTGCCACAGGTAGTTCATGTTGAAGGTGACCCCGACCACCCCATTAACCGCGGCACGCTGTGTCCCAAAGGAGTGTCGCTCGAGCAAGACATCCGCAATGAGCGTCGCCTTCTGAAGCCTCAGGTTCGCCGTCCCGGCTCTGATTACTGGGAAGATATCGCCTGGGACAGCGCTGTTGACGAAATCGCGCACTGGGTCAAGAGTACCCGCGAAGAAACTTTCATTGAAACAGATGGGAACGGCCACACGGTAAACCGCTGTGAAGGGATCGCGTGGATCGGCGGTTGCACCGACACCAATGAGTTCAACTACCTTGTCGGCAAAGCCATGCGCAGCCTGGGAGTCTGCTACCTGGAAACCCAGGCCCGTGTTTGACACGGCCCCACGGTCTCAAGTTTGGGACC
>DASXIL010000294.1:0-6451 GCA_036497985.1 Candidatus Angelobacter sp.
TTTTTATTCTAACGTGCCCTCTACGGAGCTCTGGGATGCTATACGAAACGCTCAATTAGAAGGTGTCTTCATAGCGAATAGGCAGGTAATCGCCGACAAAATCGAGAAGGTCGGACGTCAATCCGTAAACAAAATTCTTGATTTGAACAACATGCGGGGCATTGTGATGGCAGAGGTGGGTGAGCTGGATCTGACACTGGAGGCAATCCTTCGTGAAGGGCTTTCTGGTCTTGAGGAGAGTGCTCAAGGGAAGATATTCAAAGGTTTTCATGAGCGTGCTTCGCAACAGGCTGATGAGAATGTGGAAAAACTCAAGCGGTTTGAAGCAGCTCCTTCGGTTGACGCTCTTATCTCGTTAGCAGCGATCGATAGTGCGAAGCGATGGATGTGTTTTGTCAGTGTTCTGAAGCGTCACGCTGATCTGATGGACGAAAGAGAAAAAATTGGTGATTACCTAAAGGAGGTGCTATGGCCAAGGAATTGTCTTGCCCATGGTATTCCCGAGCAATCTGAAACCGGTTTTCTTTTTATGTTTCAGGGAAAGCAGTACAAATTTGACGATACCGTGGCTTCAGAGCTGCGGCAGATCATCATGGGTTATCGTGAACGATTTGATGCAATAAAAATTAAGTTATCTGCGAAAGGATCGGGGACCTAAGAATTCAATCAGTCGTTCTCTTACCCATCGAGAGTTCTTGAGTTCACATTCCCAAATTACCAAGGTCGACCACCCAGCCTTGTTCAGAGCTTTTATAGCTGCCGCGTCTCGCGCTTTGTTTGTTTTTAGCTTTTCACGCCAAAATGGGTATTTCGGTATGTGGGCGATTGCGCAATTTGTGTGAACATGCCAAAAGCACCCATGGACGAAGATAACCTTCCGCCTTGGCGCGAAAATCAGATCCGGTCGACCCGGGAGGCGTGGTCTCTTGAGGCGATAAAAGTAACCCAATGAAAAAATGAGCTTCCGAACAGTGAGTTCCGGCTTCGTGTTTTTGCTGCGAATCGCTCGCATGACTTTGGAGCGAAGCTGTTTAGATAAATTGTCCGCCATTCAATTAATTATGACCAAGCTTTAGCACAATTGTAACCTCCATCCAACCCGCCACTCTATAGGCCAGAGAGGTGATAGAGCGATGCAGAACAGACTTCAAACAATACAGACGATTTCCAAATTTGCCCTGGGCTTGATGGCATTTATGGCCGGTCTGGACCAGAAGGCCCCGCGTTGCCGTAGCGCCTTTCTTTTAACATCGCTCTAATTCAGATTCAGTGCTATCCGTGTGAATCAGTGGCAATTGCCGTTAAACTTTTTTCCCCGTTATTGTGCAGCTCTCTGTTGTTCTCCATTTACGTTGAGCTGGTAGACATTTTGGTCGGCGGTGAGCACGTAAAGCGATCCATCGCCGGCAAAGTCGGCATCCACAATCCTGGCTGGAAAACTCAGGTGCTCTACGGATTGAAGCGTTGCGGTATCGTAAAGATCGGCAATCCCATCTTCGTTCTGGATCAACACTCTATCGCCGTTAGTGGTCGCGGCGACCGGCTGTCCGATCAATGAACCCTGTTGCGCGCCTGTCTTAATGGAATAGATGAGCGTGCGATGGTTGGTCTCATCGGTAACAAACATCTTATCGCCTGACGTATATCCGCCGCTTACGCGGAAGGAAAGCTTTCCGGTATCTACCAGAACAGACCCGAGAAGCTTTCCGGTTTTTGGCTCGAATGCCTCTAAAAGGTAGGAAGTGTCTTTGTTCTCCAGCCTGGCAAGTCTGGCGCTAAGGCTTTCATCATCTTTGGCTGCTTCCTTGATTCCGCCCCAATCCCAGATCAACATGGTGATTGCGGTGGGAGTGTAAAACACCCGGGGCAGGCCCTGATGTAGCCTGCGTTCCCACAAAACATTGTTATTGTGCACATCGTAGACCTGCAAAATCGTGTGTCCTTTGCCGAGATTTTCTTTTTCGTTTTCCGGATGCATGGTGACCAGCAAGCTATCCCATTGCCAGGACCGCGAATGTAAAAATGCTCCAGGCGGAACGTCGAACAGTTTTTTGTTGGAGCTGCCCTTTAAGTCGAATTGGAATACACGCGAGGGATGGGGCGGATCTGTGGCAAATTCGGTGATCAATTGGTCATTTTCAAAAAGGGCGCCGTTAAATCCGCGGGCCAGGAAGCGCCGTTCACCACTCTCCAGGTTCCACAGGGAGCCGCGGCTGCCCTGGGAAACCGCGAGCCATTTTCCGTCCGCTGAAAAGACAGAAGTCCTGGCCGTTCCCAGCAGGCTTTCCGGCAGCTTGAGCTTGCCCATCATCTTATTGTCCGCGGTGCTGAACAAGGCCACCTCGCCGCTGTTTTGCTCTCCGGCATAGATTCCCCCGTAAACCGCAAACGCCGGATTCTTGAATGCCTGGGTAATCTTCTTGGAGTTTAGGTCAATAATTCCCACCGGATAAGCTGCTGCAGGACGCATGAGCAGGGCATCGCGGTTTTGGCTGCTTGAGAGCCATCCATCGGCTTGTACCTTGAATTCATCCAGCTTCTCGCCTGAAGGAAATTTCAGGCGCACCAGTCTCAGGTCGTTCACGCCGACGTACCGCAGCCCGTCGAATTCGTCTGGGCCGGCGAAGGTAAAGGACATGCGCGCCACTTCATGGATGCGCCAGGGAAGCTTTGCTTCAGTCCGCTGCTTCAAGTCATAAGCCGCGAATGAATCTGAGTGCCCAGCGATGAAGTAATGGTCGTCAGGAGAAAACTTCATGTCGAAGATGCGGAGTTTCTCGCCGGCAAGCAGCGCATAATAGTATCGGATCCAGGAGAAATAGTTCATGAAAACGTAAAACTTTTTGCGCTCAAGCAGCACGGTATTGGTCTCAACGTCCACCAATTTAAGGCCGAACTCCTCATCAATACAGCCAAGGTAATTGCCTGAGGGTGAAAGCTCTGATTGGTAACAGTCTGGAATGGCCAACTGGTGTATTGACGTGCGCGTCCCGCTGGCCACATCCCATTTTTCCACCCTGAGCTCCTTGTCATAAAAAACCACTGAGCGGGAGTCAGGAGAAAACCGGGCGGCGTGGGCGTCAAAGGCGTCAATACGGAACAAGTTGGCCAACGGCTCCCGCGAAGCGACAAAAATGCTGCTTTCGTCCTGTGCTAGAAAGTATTTTCCATCAGGGCTGAATTGAATGCCGGAGAGATCACTGCGAAGCTGCGACTGCAGCGCCACCTTTCGCATAAGTCCCGGCAACTCGGCTTTTGACAGGCTGGCAGATTTAGTGCTGGCGATAATGGTCTTTTGCCATGCGGCGAACTCGCCTGCTTCAGGCGGGCGCTTGGCGATGCAATTTTGTGCCAGAGGCCGCTCAGATTTCAGCATCTCGCGGAACCGCTTTGCATTGGGATTGGTGGAGCCGGTAAAGTCAGACCAGAAGCTTCCCGTCTTGCCTTTGGTTTCCAAAAGCCGGTCAGCAAATGCAATGCCTTTTTCCGGATCGTACCCTGCCCGCACCAAAGCATAGAAGGCGATGCGATCGGCAATGACTTGCTCTTCTGCTTCGCGTTTTTCGTCATTCGTATGCTTGATTTTTCTGGCGTTGTCTTCAAAATCTTTCAAGTGTTTGAGCACATCATTGCGGTCGCCCAGGCTGGTTACGCCCATTTGCCGGAAGTAATCTGAAAAGCGAAGCGCTGCGTGATGGTCAACGATGTGCCCCATCTCATGGCCCAAGAGCGTTGCCAACTCATCTTCATTCTGCGTGAACGCAATCATGCGCCGATGGATGAAAATGCGTCCGCCTACCAATCCAAAAGAGTTGAGTTCCGGCGAATCGATAATGACGAACCTATAGTGCGTGTTGGAAGGCGGAAGCTGAGCCTGTAAACGGTCGGCAATTTTCTGCAGATAGTTATCCGGATCGTCTATAACATTAAAGTTGCTGCGGATCTCTTTCTCCGCTGCCTCGCCGAGCCATTCTTCCTGTTGCTCAGTGAACATGTTGTGTCCGGAAATGCTCTTCAGCCCACCGGGCATGCCGCACGGACCGGCGGTGTTAGTTTGTGCAGAGGCTGACAGGTACATCAGCACAAGGAGCAGGACGGCGGCAATTTGGCGGTTTTGCATAGGTTATGCCTTAACAAGTGCGGCCTAGTGTACTCAAAGTGTATCTAGCGGGTCTATAGGTAGTTTACTGGAGCAAATGTATGTAGGGAGCCACTAACTCAGGCTTGTAACCTACGCCCGCTCCGCCACTCTATACGCCAGAGAGGTGATAGAGCGATGCAGAACAGACTTCAAACAATACAAACGATTTCCAAATTTGCCCTGGGCCTGATGGCGTTTCTGGCCGGGCTGGACAAATTTCTTAACCTGCTCACCAACTGGGAGCAGTATGTAAGCCCGCTGGCGCAGAGGATGCTGCCTTTGAGCCCGACGTCTCTCATGCACGTTGTGGGCGTGATTGAGATGGTTGTGGGCCTGATGATCCTGACCAGGGCGACGCGGCTTGGCGCGTATGTGGCCGCAGCATGGCTGGTGTGCATTGCGCTGGCGCTGATAACCACGGGACACTTCTTTGACGTTGCGGTGCGCGATCTGGAGCTGGCGGTGGCGGCGTTTGTCCTGGCCAAGCTGACTGAGATTCGGGAAAGCAGCGCCGTGGAGCAGGGAAGCGGAGCAAGAGCGCTGCGGACGGAAGCGGCGTGAAGGCTGGTCGCCCGTAGGGGGAAGAGCAGGCAGATGAACAGAACAGGCACTGGCTAGTGGCACTTCTCGGATAAACTATTCGCGATGACCACGCTACCTTCTCCCAGGAAATCCGGAGGCAATCTCACGAAGCTGGCGCTTGTCGGGTTGCTATGCGCCGTTGCAGTACTGGGCTTTATGGCTGTGGCGGCGCCGTGGGGGTTCTACATGGGCGGGAGCTTCCATGCGATACCGCTATGGCAGGGCTGGGGCCGGATGCATTCGAACAGCGCCGGCGGCGACTATGCCGTCTATGTCTGGTTCTGGCCTGATCACGGCAAATTTCGCCAACTCGCGTACGTGCAAGGCAGGGCCTTGGTCTGCACTCCGCGCGGGGAAAAGTTCAACCTGAATCTGGGCGGCAACTTTGCCAAGCCCGACGACGGGTTGGGCGGACGCGACCTTAACGGCAAGACCGCCAGCTTCTACATGTTCAACCGCACGGTGAAGCACATCCTGGGCGGCGGGAATGCCCGGCCCGAACTCGAGCTGCGCGGCCGTTGGAGCAATCCTGATCTGGTGCTCGACGATCACAGCTCGATCCAGCGCAATTTCGATCACGACGCCAACCTTTATCCGGACGGCAAGAACCGGCCGTACATGGGCGAGGTCTCGCCAGTGACGCTGCATGAAGGCAGCAAGAGCGGTTTTGATGCAGTATGCGCGGCGGTGAAGACGCGCTGACTCCACTGCGAAGGCGCGATCCGGGGTAAAGCCCATAATTTTTGGATCGCTTCCATCGCGAGATCGGAAGACAAAGAAAAAGGCGCCGGGGTTAGCAGCGCCTTCAGATCAGCGTTGGTCCGCGTTGATTAGCGGTAAGATTTTCAAATTATCCGATTACCAAATTACTCAATTACCAAATCCCGCTACGCTTCCCGTATCCCATCCATAAACGCCTTGAGCTTGCGCGAGCGCGATAAGATGCCGCTCCTTGCGCAGCGCTTTTTTGTGGACATTCTTGCCAGTGCGGGGCGCAAGGCTGGTTCATTCCACCCGATGCGTTAAACTTATTTCGGCCCATGGATCCCTCACTGGAAACGCCTCCCGTTCCATCTCTCAGAAAATCCGGCCGCGGCTGCCTGATGTTGATCATTGTCGGCACTCTGGCCGCCGTGGTTTTCGGCTATGGCATGACTGCGGTCTTTTCCCCATGGGGCTTTTTCATGGGCGGAGGGTTCCACCTCTATCCCCAGTGGCAGGGCTGGGGACGGCTGCATTCCAGCACCGCCGGTGACTTCATCCTCTTTGTCCGGATCGTCCCAGGCACGGGCGCGCGACACGGCGGCCCACAGGTGAAAGGCAGTGGCGTTCTCTGCACGCCGCGCGGCGAAAAGTACGATCTGAACGTTAGCGGCGAATTTGAAAGCCATTTCGGCCTCAATTTCCAGGGCAGGAAGGTGTGGCTTGGCGCCAGCAACAGCTCGTTCATTGAGCGCCAACTGGGCGAGTACCGGGCCCCCAAGCTTCATCTATTTGGCAAATGGGATAACCCCAATCTGGTGATGGACGACCAAGGCTCACTCTCACACGCCTTTGAACCCGACGGATCGCTTTATACCGGGAATTTCAAGAACCGACCGAACAGCCGCGAAACCGTTCCGGTGACACTGCGCGAAGGCACCCGCTCAGACTTTGACGCGGCATGTAAGGCGGCAAAGACGCGCTGACGACGGCTCTCGCCGCAGATTTGCGCTGATGATCGAGGAT
>DASXIL010000295.1:0-7099 GCA_036497985.1 Candidatus Angelobacter sp.
CGGCATGTTTGCCTTGCGATAGGCGGATTCCCAGCCCGAACTCGGCATTATCTTCAAACAAGGAGTTGGCCCAGGCGATCCCGCGACCGTCATTATTGAAGGTGTAAGGCGTCGTCGGCAGATTGCTGCCGTAAATCGAGGAACACCCAGTGGCATTGGCTACGATGGTGCGGTCGCCAAAAAGCTGGGTCATCAACTTGATATATGGGGTTTCACCGCAGCCGGAGCAGGCGCCTGAAAATTCAAACAGCGGCTGCATGAGCTGCACGTCTTTCACCTGCCCAAAGGAGAGCTTCTCGCGATTGAATTCCGGCAAGCCCAGGAAGAATTCCCAATTTCTTGCTTCGCGCTGGCGGATGGGAGGCTGCGGGGCAATGTTCAGCGCTTTGTGGTTCGCGTCAGTCTTGCTCTTGGCCGGACACACATACACGCACAAGGTACAACCGGTGCAGTCTTCCGGCGAAACCTGCAGCGTGTACTTCATTTGCCCCAGGTCTTTCCAGCGTGCAGGAGCGGAAAGGAACGATTCAGGCGCGCCCGCGAGCTTATCGTCGTCATAGACCTTGGCGCGAATGACGGCATGCGGACAAACCAGAACGCACTTGCCACACTGAATGCACAGTTCTTTGTCCCACTCTGGAATCTCCAGGGAAATATTTCGTTTTTCCCACTGCGAGGTGCCGGACGGGAAAGTTCCGTCGACCGGCATCTTGCTTACGGGCAGAAAATCGCCATCGCCCTGGATGATGGGGCCAAGTACTTCGCGCACAAATGCGGGGGCCTGCTCAGGAACCGGAGGCTGGAGATCAATGGCGCTCAATGACTCGATGGGAATTTTGACTTCGAACAGATTTGCGAGCGTCTGATCGACGGCGGCAAAATTCTTGTCCACCACCGCTTGACCGCGCTTTCCATACGTTTTGCGGATGGCATTCTTGATGGCCGTGATCGCCCGCTCCCGAGGCAGCACGTTGCTGATGGCAAAAAAGCACGTTTGCATAATGGTATTGATGCGGCCACCCATGCCTGTTTCGCGCGCAACCTTATAGGCATCAATCACATGGAATTTCAGTTTGCCGGCAATAATCTCTTGCTGGATGGTATGCGGCAGCTGGTCCCAAACCTCGTCTGGCCCAAAGGAGCTGTTCAGAAGAAAAGTTGCGCCCGGCTCGGCATATTTCAGCAGGTTAAGCCGCTCCAGGAATGAAAACTGATGGCAGGCAATAAAGTTGGCACGCGTGATGAGATAGCTGGACCGAATGGGCCGCGGCCCGAACCGCAGGTGCGATGTGGTCATTGACCCGGACTTTTTCGAGTCGTACACAAAATATCCCTGCGCAAAGAGATCTGTGGTCTCACCGATGATCTTGATGGAGTTCTTGTTGGCGCCTACGGTCCCGTCCGCGCCCAGCCCGTAAAACAAGGCGCGCACCGTATCCGGCTCCTCGGTGGAAAATGCGGGATCATAGTCGAGGCTGGTGTGCGTGACATCGTCAACAATTCCGACGGTGAAGTGGTTCTTGCTCTTCTCTTTTGCCAGCTCATCAAACACTGCCTTTACCATGGCGGGCGTAAATTCTTTTGAAGACAAGCCATACCGCCCGCCAATGATCCTGGGCATTGGCTGCACCAGATGCGTTGACTGAGATTCGGCCTCACTGAGGGCGGTAACCACGTCCAGGTACAGCGGCTCTCCTACAGCGCCCGGCTCCTTGGTGCGATCCAACACAGCAATGGCTTCAACCGTGGGAGGCAAGGCATGCATAAAGTGCTCAATGGAAAAAGGCCGGTAAAGCCGTACTTTGAGGACACCAAATTTGGCTCCGTGGCGGTTGAGGTGATCAACCGCCTCTTGCGCGACCTCTGCGCCGGAGCCCATAAGCACAAGAACCTGTTCCGCGTCCGGTGCGCCAACATACTCAAAAAGCTTGTATTGGCGGCCGGTGAGCGCGGCAAATTTGTCCATCGCGTTCTGCACGATCGTCGGCGCAGCAAGATAAAAGGAATTGGCAGCTTCGCGCGCTTGAAAGTAAACGTCAGGATTCTGCGCCGTGCCGCGAATGAACGGATGATCGGGCGAGAGCGCGGCCTCGCGGTGGCGGCGCACCAGATCATCACTGATCATCGCTTGTATGTCTTCCACTGAAAGCTGTTCGACTTTGGCGACCTCGTGTGAGGTCCTGAAACCATCAAAGAAATGCACAAAGGGAATGCGCGACTCAAGTGATGCGGCCTGCGCGATCAAGGCAAAGTCCATGGCTTCCTGGACCGAGTTGGAAGCCAGCATTGCCCAGCCGGTCTGGCGGACAGCCATCACGTCCTGGTGATCGCCGAAAATTGAGAGCGCGTGTGTGGCCAGAGAGCGCGCCGCAACATGAATAACAGCCGGAGTAAGCTCGCCGGCAATCTTGTACATGTTGGGAATCATCAGCAGCAGTCCCTGCGCGGAGGTAAACGTGGTAGCCAGCGAGCCGCCCTGCAGCGCGCCGTGCAAAGCGCCGGCAGCTCCAGCTTCACTCTGCATCTCAATCACGCGCGGCACCTCGCCCCATATGTTCGTCTTGCCTTCTGATGACCATTGGTCCGCTAGTTCACCCATGGCGGAAGAGGGCGTGATGGGATAAATGGCGATTACTTCATTGATCGTGTGGGCCACGTAGGCTGCGGCTTCATTGCCATCGATCGTGACTCTGAGTCGGTTCATAAGAAATGGTATGGGGCCGCCGATGGGTGCATACGGACGACCCCATTCCTCTCAGTTGCGTCAAAGGACGCTTGGTTGCTTTCTATACTCGTGCAACGGTGGCAAGATTGACTGTGACGAGGATCACGCAAGCAGGAACTTGCTTATACGCATAGTGTTGCGGGCCAGCGATAAACGCTAAAGGCGCGGCAGCGCGCGGGGATGTTTTAGCTTTTTGCCGGTTCGGCAGATGCTTCTTCCGTCCTGACGGTGGGGCCGCCGGCAACCTGCTCACGCAATTTGGGATCGAGTTCCAGGGCCTCGAGGATCGCGCGCGTCACGCGGTTATCGATCTCACCGGCATGCTCCAGGTCCACAGGATAGCGAATCACCACTTCAAGCGCGGTTTGCGTGAGATGAAGCCGGCTTTCCGGAGAAAAAACCGCGATGGTGGAGTTCAAAGACCGTTCAACGTTGCGTCGCTGCACTTCCATCCGGTCGCGATACTCTGCAAAAACCTTGTTCACCGCTTCCATCATGCGCTGCTCGACCTGGCGATAGTTGCCCTTGGAATCCAGCGTGAGCGTGATCTCATGCCACAGAAAGTTCGTGCCCGGAATCTGCTTAAACATGCCGGAATTGGCCTGGAAGACCACAGAATTGGAAAATGCGACAACGCGTCCAGTTGGGAGCGGCGCCGGGCCTTCGGTAATTTCCATTAACTGAAGACGCACCAGGCCGATATCGACAACGTCTCCCGTGACGCCCGCAATATTCACGCGATCACCCACGCGAACGCCATACTTGCCGATCAGGAAAAAATAGCCGGCAATCGAGAGAATGACGTTTTGCAATGCCACGGCAATACCTGCGGTCATGAGGCCGGCAAATGTGGTAATGGCCCCAAGTTCGCTGGCAAATGCCGTGGCAATAATAATTGCAGTGAGGCACCACAAGACAATCCGGCGAATCAGCAGGAACTGATAACGCCTGCGCACGTCCGGGATGTAACGGAAGGTTGCGCGTTTCCAAACCTCTGAAACTCCCAGTACTACGCCCAGAACCAGGGCCAGCACAGCCAGCCGCAGCAACAATCCCTTAAGTTCAGCTTTGTACTGGCTGTCAACGGCGTTGCGCCAGTTCGTTGTCGTGCGCTTATACATATCCAGCAGGATTGACTGTTTGCCCAGAGGCATCAAGCTGGCTGAGACCTGCTTGAACTGTGCAGTGAGAGCATCCAGATCTTTTCTCTGCTGTGCCAGCACCTTCGGGTCCTGGGAATCCGGCTGGCCGGCCACATCGTCACCCTTTTGCGTAAGGTCTCTGATTTTTGCCACCAGCGGCGCGCGCAAAGTTTTAGAGCTTTGGGAAAGCGTTTCCGTTTGGCTCAAGTTATCTTCCAGAGCACGCAGCTTGCGCCGCAAGGAGAACAAATCCGTGGCCAGGGCCAGAATGCCCGTGGGCGCTTCCTTGCGTTCACGAGAAGCAACAACCGCCGGAGAAGCGGAATTGTTTGCGGTGGTGTTTGAAGGGGTCTGTTCCTTGTTCTCAGCAGACGCTACGGGAACGGTACGCGCCAGCTCTTCAACCTGCGAAAGCAGACTGCCCGACCCCAGCCCGCTTGACGCTGTTCCAGTGGCAAACTGAAGCATAGAGCGCAAAGTGTCCCGGCGCGTCTGGAACAACTGAAGCTCGCCTTCAGTTTCTGAAATCACTGCAAGCAAAGTAGTGCGCTTCTTGCCGGTGGCAGTCTCCAGTTGCTGATGGAAATTATCCAGTTCCCCTTGCAGGCCCTTTACCTGCTTGTCAGCCTTATTGGCCGAATCAATGAGCCTTTGGTATTGTGAGGCCGCCTGCGCCTGGTTTGCCCCGCGCTCCGTCTGGCTGGCCAGCGCCTGCGCACGCGCCCGGGCGAAGTCGAAAGCGAGCTTCACAATCTGGTCGGCCACCTGACGGCTGTCATTGAGAAAAAGAGCATCACTCGGTTCGCTCACAAGCTGCTGCTCAGATGTCAGTTGCCTTGACCACACAATGGTCTGATTGAGGAAGGAAACAATGTCTTCAGCTCCGCCGGCCGGGACGGCACTTGCGTCCTTCTTAGACGCGTCATTGTCCAGTTGTGAGTAGCTGGCGATTCCGCCAGAAGCAAGGAAGACCAAAAGGATAAACAGTGTCCCGGGAATTGTGCGAGCTGCGGCTCGCGGCATCATGCGCATATATTGAAATTGTATTAGAGGGCTGCGAGAGTTGCATGACAGCTCAGGATGAAATTTTTGTGAGCTCTGAAATTCGGCACAAAATACGCAAGTAACAACAAAAAAGGGTGTTCCGATGAACACCCGTCATAACTATTTTCCCTTGGAAATTCACGGAGACTTGGCTCCGCTAATCTGCTACTTTTTCTTCTTTTTCTTGGCTGCTTTTTTCTTGGTTGCCATGAGTTGAATGCCCTCCTTAAGAAGATTTAGTTGCTTTGGAGCCCGATCTCACTTTTTTGAAGCCCAACGAATTGTATCGTTAGATGCTTACATACAAGATATTGAGGTACCAATGTTGCAATGTCAACAAAAAAATGCGGGGATTATCCCCTTGACACAGAAATAATATCGCGCTATTCTGGTCAGGTCAAGAGGGAAATATGAACCTGATAGACGTTAACGAAAAATTCAAGACAGAGGAATCGTGCTGGGATTACCTTGAGCAGATGCGCTGGCCTGATGGCATTCGCTGCGTTACATGCGGCAATGACAAGGTTTCCACGATCACACGTAAGGTTTCTGCCAAGTCGGAAAACAAGCGCGGAAAACTCTATCAGTGCCTTGAGCCCACCTGTCAGCAGCAATTCAGCGCGACCTCCGGCACGATCTTTCACGACTCGCACTTGCCGTTAACAAAATGGTTTCTTGCCGTGGCTCTCATTGCCGATGCGAAAAAAGGAATGAGCGCATTGCAGCTTCAACGGCACCTGAAAATCGGCAGCTACAAAACAGCATGGTACATGGCTCATCGCATTCGCAAGTCGATGGAAGAAACGGAGGGCTCTCTTATGGACAATCGCCTTACCGGAATCGTTGAAGTCGATGAAACATACGTTGGTGGACGCTATGACAAACGGCGCAAGCGTGCGAAGTATTCCAAGCCTGCCGTTGTCGGATTGATCCAGCGCGGAGAGAGCGGCAAGGTTCGCACCATGCGGCTAAATACCGTTTCAAAAGATACCCTGGTCGGCACGATCATGAATCACACTGCGGAAGATGCCCACATCATGACCGATGAGCATCGCGGTTATAAATCAGTCGGCAAAATCCGTAAGCATGAATCAGTGAATCACATAAAAGAAGAATGGGTGCGCGGGAACGTACATACAAACTCAATCGAGAATTACTGGTCACTGTTTAAGCGCGGCCTGATAGGGTCATTCCATCAAGTGAGCGTGAAACACCTTGAGCGTTACATGGCAGAGTTTGATTACCGTTTCAATCACCGCAGGGATGGCGACCTATTCATAAGGACCATTGCGCGGATGTGCGGCACAATACCAATGCCGATGGCAGAGCTAGTTGCCGATCCCGAAGCAAATCAGCCCTTCTGAGGGTTGCGGTCTATTATCGGGCGAGGGCTCCGTTTCTTCGGAGCCTTTATTTTTTTCTCCGGCAGTGGTTTGGTTTTAATCAGCTTGCCTAGGAGATCGTCGAATTTTTGTTTATCAACCTTCACAATTCGAGTCTATCAAAACCGTAGCTGTCTCTCTTGCTCTACAAGCTAGCTCGACATTGTCGTGTCGCAGCGTGTCGAGCTGTTTGACTGGCAGCTCGTCACGGTGGTAGAGTGCTTGTCGAGGATTAAAAAATTATATGCCGGACGTTACCTCGGCCATCCATTCTGTTGAACAGAGCGAAAAAAGGCGAGCGCAAAAGCGTGCCGACTTTCTCCGACTAGCCAGCGATCCTGATGTAGCTGACCTTGTTACAAAAGTGGCACATGCTATCTCAAAAGCCGCCCAAAATGGGCATATTCCTTCCGTGGACGAGATACGAGTGCCACCGAAACGCATGAAACCCGGGACAAGAACAGGCTTGGGGGAGGCCATTGCATCTATCGGCGAAGGAGCGCCCGACAATTTTGCGACTCGATTTACTTGGCATGACGTTGCGCGGGTTTGTAAAGAGCGAGGGACTGTCTCCAGCCGCAGAGCAATCCGTGATGCGATTTATAGACTCGTGACCACCAAGCCCCCAGTGATTAGGATCGTCAAGAAGGGAACGGGGGGGAAGCCCAGTTTGTATGAGTTCGTGCCTCAAAAGAAACCAGTAGAACGAGGTGTGCTACTTACATAAAAGGACTAAAAACCAGAGGGCGACTAGCTGGTAGCTAGGCCCCGCCTTATAAGCGGGAAATGCTGAGTGGGCATTGGAG
>DASXIL010000296.1:0-4149 GCA_036497985.1 Candidatus Angelobacter sp.
AAGAAATTCGTTGGAAGCTGATCAAATTCTTCTAGTAGGGTTCATGTCTTGAAGCTGAAGACTTGGCGGATGAAACGTTGAACCGCGTCGCGGAAAAACGTGCAGCGGAAAGAGAAACAATCCAGGATGTAGAGGCCTTTGCGTGGGGCGTAGCCAGGAAAATCAGGCGGGAGACATGAAGAAAAAACACCAGAACTGTGCGCCTCGCGGACATGCACGGTGCTGAAAGCGCTTTCGCCGACAGCCGGGATACGGACGAGGCACAATACGACCTGGCTGAAAACAAGAGACGTCTCAAATGCTTACGCAGTTGCAGCTCTTTTATTTCACGGGTGATTGGTGATGCATGCTGGCAAAATAGTTCCGCTTATCACTGTGTCATTTCTATTGGTTTGTTTTACTGCAGGGCAATCTTCATTCATCTCAGAAAATGCTTCGGTTGCTGGTGCCCCCGAACCACTCAAGGGAGGAGTTGTGGTCGAGTCGGTCACAAAGCACACCGCGGCGGAAGAGGCAGGGCTGAAAGAAGGAGACATCCTTCTGACTTGGACCCGTGGTGATACCAAAGGAAAAATTGAGTCTCCATTTGATCTGGTGATCCGGGCCAATGAAGGTCTGAAATGATCCTTGTTTTAGCGTGCAGCGCGTTGGGCTTGCTGGCTACTTCCAACGTCAGTGAAAGAGATCGCGTTGGCCACGTTGGGATAAGGCTCTCCGCCCAGCTCAACATAAGGAAAAATCAAGTAATTGACGCGATCGCCGTGTTGCGCGGGGCTGAGTTGCAGGTCGCGTCCAACGCTGAACTGCACGCGGTTTACGTCATGCGCGCCGAAGAAATACTCTTTTTTCTCCTGGTGCTTCCAGGCTTCAGAAATGTCCACGGGAAACCAGCCGCGATCGCGGGTGTAAAACTCAGCCCAGCAATGGTAACCGGCAATCTGGGCGGCAGTCTGGCCTTCCGGCAATGACAGTCCCATTTCAAAACGCGCAGGAATCTTCTGCGAACGCGCCATGGAGATAAAGACCGAATGGAAATCCGTGCAATTTCCGTGTTTGGCGTCGCAGGCCCAGAGCGTATCGCCACGACCCCAGCCGGTGCCGGTCTTGTCATACTTCATGGTGGAGAAGGTGTAATCGTAGAAGGCGCGGCCTTTATCCAGGTCAGACATGCCCGGCTTTACCTGGGCGGCGGCGAGTTCGGCAGGCTTGCCGGTGATTGGCACCAGCTTGTCTGCCTGCAAAAAGCGTTGAAGGCTTTTCTGCGATGCCGGCTGTTTGAGCGACACCGCGGCCAGATGCTCCAGCCGCACCACGTCATACTTAACGGTAAAGTGATACTCGGGCTGAGTGGCGTTGTCCGTGTGGGCATAAAACATCTTGTTGCCGTACTCAGGCTCGGTGGTTTCTTTGAGCGAGAGATCGCCGCTCTTGGAAAGGACCTTTACCTGCTGAAATTGGTCAGACTGCGCCACGGGAAACCAGATATCGAGCGGCTTGCCGGGATCGGTAATGCGAACGGTAAATGAGTAATTCAGTTCAAAGTGGCGCGACTTGCTCTGGGCAAACGCGCAAACAGCGCACAACAGCAAAAGTGAGACGGCAGAAATCCTGCGCGGCATGGAACGAAACATGGAGATTCTTCCTTTCGGCTTATTCAGAGATGAGGGTAGAGAACGTCCGACCGGAGGTTTGGCCGACTACCGTCAAGTGAAGCCGTGGAAGAAGCGGGACATTTCGCAGAAATTGTACTCCCTGACAATGCCTGGATGCAAAATGCAACACCTCTTGAAACGCGGAGGAACGGAGGGAGCGGAGGAAGGCGAAAATTGCCAGCAATCGCCGAAATTGCCAAAAAATCCAAATTGTTTGAATGTCGCTACTCGGCAACACTGAGGGCACGTCAAGTCCTTCAGTCCTCGGTTCCCTCCTCTCCTCTGTGTTTCAAGCTTTTTGCTTTTATTCGACCTTTGCCACAAACTCTACTGTCTCTATCTTGCCCGCTCTCTTTACCTGCACAAAGATGCGGTAGTCACCTGGCTTAGGGAAACCATAAGGGAAGGATACTTCTGCTGAAGCTGCGGCGTGGTTCATGTCTGCCATGTCTGCTTTTGCGCTGCGGCCTTCAGCCAGACTGACCGCGGCCATGGATACGGAACCTGCGGGATGGACATGCGCAAAAACATTGCCGTCTGTGCTGATGAAAACTGCGTGCGCGGCCATGCCCATGTAAGGCTCAAGATCGGCGGCGGGCTTGCCGTCTTTATCTTCCACGCGAAAACGAAACCAGTAAGGCTGGCTGGCTTTGAAGGGACGGTCATTGAAAGAACGATCTTTGGAAGAAAGATCGTCACGCTGCCATACCATCCTGTAGCCGCCGGAAAGCTGCGCGACCGTTTCTGTAGGGGCCAAATCGAGCGAACCGGCATCATCGCCGCTGAGAGCTTCACCGGTAATGGCGGGCAGATTGACCGTAGCAACCTGGGTTTCCGGAAAGCCGGTGTGGTGCACGATATCGGCATAAAGCTTGTACTGCCCTTCCGGCATAATGGGCAGGTTCACGGCAAAGTCGCCGGGCTGGGTCTGGTCCGGATGCAGGTGCCAGAAGGCTTTCATGTCCGGCATGCGCACAATAAAAAGATGCATGAGATGGCCGTGGTCTGGGATGAGGTCATCCAGGCGGATACGGTCCGGCTGCTCGGTGCGAAAGCGCGTTGGCTCCGCTTCATTGGGATTATCAAGATGCAGGCGCAGCAGGCTTCCCGCCGTTAGCGACGGAGTCATGTTAGGGATGCGATAGTTGAGACGATCATTCGCGCTGGCCTCGCTGCCCCACCATTTACTGCCCAGAGTAAATGCCAATCCCACAATGATCAGGGCGGCAATGAGGCCGATGCGTCCGCGATGCATCTGCGCGGGCGCAGGGCGTTCACCGGCTTTCAATTCTGCGTCACGCGTGGCCGCAAAGATGATGCCGATCAAGCCGGCCGCCAATGCCAATCCCAAAAACGCCAGCAGGATTCCCAGCCCTGTCTGCATCGGCTGCGAACTGGTGGAGACGGCAGGCAGAGGCACGTCAAGCTGTCCGACGCCTTTTTGTCCCGTGACCTGGATCTGCACTTTCCATGAACCGCGCACCATGATCCAAAGGCTGCCGGTAAAGAGTTGGGGATCGTCGGCTGAGCGCTTGGCCGGATCAGGCAGCGGAGCCATAGTTGCGCCCACGCCGATCATCCGCAGGGGCAGGATTTTTATCTCGCTTACATCGCTTGACACGCTGCGAATCTGCACCTGGGCCACACCCGGCACTACCGCAGGCGGCCGCAACGTGACCAGCAGATGGTAAGGGCCGGCATAGCCGTCATAGTAAACATCAGGACTGTTCACGTGGGCCGTCCCGGCCAGGGGCAAAAACAAAATGCAAATGAATGGAAAAAATCTTTTTGTCAACAGCTCTGCTCCTGTGAACTCAATCCTGACCTGCGGTTATCCGCATGGTTCCGAGAATGTTGGTCCCCGTTAGTTCGCTCTTCAGATTACGGCGATCACGCGCGATGTCGGCGATCATGGCGATCCCCCTACCGCCTCACCTTTTTGAGCCAGTTACCCCAGTAAATCCCGATCCACATGCTGGCCACGGAGAACAAAAATCCCAGACCCATGATTCGCCAGAACTCAGCCGGAGTCCGTTCCCATGGCACAAAAACGTGGTTGACTGTGGGAGAATTCGGCAGCGCGAAGTAAGGAAAATCAGTAGTAGAAAAGAAGCGATTGTGCGCCAGAGATGACATGAGGAACGTGGCAAAAGGCCACTCCACGGCTATCAAAATCGCCAGGAATGCCACGCCGCCAAAGACGGCGTACTGCCATTTGGGCGCGTCTTTGAACAGCGGCAAAAGCAAATCGAGACAGAATGCCGGAACAATCAGCAGGAGCGGAAACGGCAGCGGCACCATGTGAGTGATGTTCTGATACACCGGCCCAAGCTTGGGCTGAGCAGGGAAGAGCGGGAGCACCCACATAAGTATCAAGACAAAAGCCGAATAAATTCCGGTCATGATGGTGCGCGCCCAGCGGTGTGCGGTGACGCGCGCCAGCCCTTCCAGCAAAAGCAGCGTACCGATCCCCATGACCATATAGGAAATGGCGCTA
>DASXIL010000297.1:0-6594 GCA_036497985.1 Candidatus Angelobacter sp.
GTCCTTCGTGGTAAAACGCAGTTGCTATTTGCCAGTTGCTTGTTTTCAATGATCGCGTTCTTCCCGCACATGAGTGCTGCCAGAGTGTAGCCGACTCGCTCTCGTGCTTCAATCGCGAAGTAGTACAACCTCTTCGTGCTCCAAAAGAAATTGAATCTTCGCGTTCGCACATGTATATTCCATCAACACCCCCGTAAGCCAAATCATGCCCGAAAGCTTCCAGTACGACGTCTTCCTTAGCCACAGTTCCAAGGACAAGCCGGTCGTCCGCCCGCTCGCAGAACGCCTGCGGAAGGATGGCCTTCGCGTCTGGTTTGATGAGTGGGTGCTCAAACCAGGAGATAATCTTCCGAAGAAAATTGACGACGGGTTGGAAGAGTCCCGCGTGCTCCTGTTATGCATGTCTGCCAACGCGTTCGGTTCTGACTGGGCGGCATTGGAGTCGGGAACTTTTCGCTTCCGCGATCCGCTAAACAAGGATCGCCGCTTCATCCCTTTGCGTCTGGACGAAACTCCCATCAAGGGTTCTCTCTCGCAATTCCTATATGTCAATTGGTTGCCAAAGGATCGAAAACAGGAATATGCCAAGCTCTTTGAGGCATGCCGACCTTCGGTCGTAACAGAAGAGACTGTAGAAATCTCCAAAGATCTGATACAGCTCAATTCAAAGGCGCCGATTCTAGCGTACGCATTCAGTGGGGATGGACGCGTCATTACGGCTGGCAAAGATGCAATCAACGGTTTGCATCTCTGGGATCTCAAGACCAAAAAACGATTACGGACGTTCGAAGGTCACCAAGAAATTGTGTCAAACGTCGAATGGCGAGTGGACCAGGGCCGCGCAATTTCTGCTGGCTATGACGGGACAGTGCGTTTGTGGGATGTGCAGACCGGCCGTTGTCTACGCGTGCTAAAAGGCCACACAGGCGCGGTCCGAGGCGTAGCATTGAGTCCCGACAATCGCCTTGCTATCTCCAGCAGTAATGATAAAACCTTGAGAGTGTGGGACATTGAAACAGGCGCCTGCCTGCGCCTGCTTGAGGGCCATACTGACATAGTGATCCGAGTTACGTGGAGTGCCGATCAAAAGCGGGCACTCTCGAGTTCAGAGGACAAGACTCTGCGGCTCTGGGACATGGAAAGCGGACGTTGTTTGCGTACTTTTGAAGGACACACAAGCCCAGTCTGGCGCGCAGCTTTGAGCACCGATAATCGATCCGCTATTTCCGGCGGCAGAGACGGAACCGTGCGTCTGTGGAACGTGGAGACGGGCAAGTGTCTGCGTATCCTTGAAGGCCATAAAGGCGGAATTGTAAGCTTGGACTGGAACTTAGATGGCCGACTAGTCGTGTCTGGTGGTTTCGACAACACAGTACGACTGTGGGATATGAAGACTGGTCGCTGTATATACCATCTTCAAAACCGGAAGACTAAAATAGGCGTCAGGTGCGTTGAGTGGAAACTAGATCCCAAACGTATTTTCATCGGTGACTCAGGCGGCGGCATCAGGGTATGGGATGTATCAAAGTTGGTTGTTGAGTCATCCACAGCGGAAGCTACGATTCCAAGCTCCCCGTCAGATCAGGTGCAATACACCAATGCCAAAGTACTCCTCGTCGGCGAAAGCGGCGCAGGCAAGACCGGGCTTTCAAAGGTCCTGGCCGGCGAAAACTGGCAACCTAGCGATTCGACCGTAGGTGCTTGGGCAACCCAATGGAAACTGCCGGTGTCTTCTAATGACGGCGTAGAGCGTGAGGTCTGGTTGTGGGATTTTGGCGGACAGGCCGACCAGCGGTTGATCCATCAGCTTTATATGGAAGACACGGCACTGGCTATTCTGGTGTTCGACGGCCAGAAAGAAGATCTTTTTGAGACGCTTGGTCAATGGGACCGCGATCTTACCCGTGCTTCGCGCAAGCCGTTTTCCAAGGTGCTTGCGGCAGGTCGCGTGGACGCCGGAGGTCTGCGAATAAGCAGAGGCCAGATTGATACATTCCGGAAAGAGCGTGGTTTTGCAACCTTCGTGGAGACTAGCGCCAAGGCCAACCTTGGCTGCCAGGAACTCAAGGAAGCCATTCTCAAAGGAATTCGTTGGGCAGATATCCCGTGGCGATCTTCACCCCTTTTATTCAAACGGCTCAAGCAAGAAATCCTTAGCCTAAAGGACGCAGGCCGCGTACTGATGCGTTTCAACGAGCTGCGCGAAGCTATCCAGCTTCGCCTCTTGAGCCTACACGAAGGGGAGAGCGGCGAGGGCGCCCGCTTCAGCGACTCAGAGCTGAAGGCTGTGGTCGGCCTTCTAGCCGGCCCAGGCGTAGTGTGGGAATTATCTTTTGGAAGTTGGGTGCTGCTCCAGCCGGAGCGGATCAACGCTTACGCCCAGGCCGTAATACAGACGATGCGCGAGGATAAGTATGAACGCGGCTGCCTGCCCGAAGAACGGGTTTTGAACGGCGATCTCATCTATCATTCTTCAATAAAACGATTGGAAGCTGACGACGAACGGTTTGTTCTGCTAGCCATGCACCAGATTCTAGTTGAACGGGGTCTGTGTCTGCGCGAGCACACCGAGAACGGGCCACTGCTGATTTTCCCTAGCTACTACCGCCGAGAGCGGCCAGAGTTGGTGGGCCATCCGGCGGTATTAGTGAGCTACAGATTCAACGGTTTCCTTGACGACATCTATGCCACTCTGGTGGTGCGGCTTCACCATACGAAACCGTTCCAACAGGACGCACTTTGGCGCTACGCTGCCGATTTCAAGACGTTGACTGGAAAGCAACTGGGTGTGAAACTTGCGCGCCGAGCGGAAGGTGCGGGCGAGTTAGAAGTCTATTTTGACCCATCGATACCAATGGAAGAAAAGATCATCTTCAGCCGCTATGTCCACGAGCACCTTCTGCAAAGTGCAAGGGATGTTGTGCGCTTGCGCCACTATGTATGCCCTTACTGCGGCACGCCAATAGGCAATCGTGAAATTGCAATGAAGAAACTACAAGACGGCAAGAAAGATATTCCATGCGAGAACTGCGATGATCCTGCCAAAAGGATTCCTCTTTGGGACAAAATGGAGGAGCTGTTCGGCAGCGCAGAAGTGCGAGTTCGTGTAGCTGAACTTCAAAATGAGTCCTCAATCGTGCTTGATAATGAGAGCAAGGAACGAGCGCTTGTCGGTGAGGTAATCTCCACAGTAGCCCTTTCCGGCCAGATTTGCCGTGAGTTCAACGTCAGTGATCACGGCATTGACATGGAGATTGAATTCAAATCGGATGTTGGAGAGGCTACAGGAAAAAAATTGTATCTTCAACTGAAGTCAGGCGACTCTTATCTGCGGGAGCGTAAGAAAGATGGCGCGGAAATTTTCAATATCAAAGACGAGCGTCACACAAGGTACTGGATGGACCAAGCCTTTCCCGTCATGTTAGTGGTCCGAAACTCAGAAGGTGAAGTTCGGTGGATGGAGGTACGCGATTGGTTGAAGCACGCCAGTAATAAGAGCTCTAAGCCGGTGAAGCAGATCGTATTCCAAGGCGATCGATTCGACGTGATGAGCGTGCGGCGCTGGCGAGAGAAGTTGTTGGACTGAGCTTTCTCATAGATAAAGTCGCCCTGTCTCCGCTCGTTTGCGCTCTTCAAATCACTTTTCCCCTTGCAATCTCTTCCTCAACTCTTCCGCCTTTACCCCCTGTTCTCGCAATGTTCTCAAACTCAGAGCATCATGCCTCTTCGCCAAACGCACATTCTTCTCATCGCGCAGCAGCGGACAGTGAAAATATGCTGGCACTGGATATCCCAGCGCGCGGATCAGCAGCAGTTGCCGCGCGGTGCTCTTGAGCAAGTCTGCGCCTCGGACGACTTCAGTGATTTGCATGGCGGCATCATCAACAACCACGGCCAGTTGATAGGCGGGGATATCGTCGCGCCGCCATAGAAGAAAATCGGCAAAGTCGCGTCCGGCGACGAACTCCTGCCGTCCGAAATAACCGTCTGTAAAAAAGATTGTCCAGCCGTCGGGGACTTTGAATCGCCAGCTCACGCCTGCTGGTGAGTTGTAGTCTTTTGCGGTGCCGATTTTTTCGCGGCAAGTGCCGGGATAGGGGACTTCATCGTCAGCCGCGACGGAGTGGACCGCAGCCGCTCCCGGCTGCGATGAAGGCTCTCCCGCTTCCGCAGGCGAGGGCGCCTGCGCTCCACAACCTATTGTGTTTTGGGGCTCTTCGTGCGGTGCGGAGAGAGCCCGCTCCAGATCTTTGCGCGAGCACGTACACGGATAAATCAATCCGCTGTCGCGCAGCTTACGCCATGCGTCCAGATAAAAGCTGCGCCGTTCGCTTTGCGAGTAAGGACCAAAGCTGCCGAGTTCAGGTCCTCCATGGGTAACGCCACTGGCGCGGCTCACTCCTTCATCGGCAACGCCGCTGTCTAGGACCAGACCTTCGTCCCAATCCAGCCCCAGCCAGTGCAGGTCTTCATACATGGCGCGGACGAATTCCGGTTTGCATCGCTGATAGTCGAGGTCTTCATTGCGGAAGATGAGTTTGCCATGGGCTGCGCGGGCGCGCTGCCACGCCACCCAGAAGGTGCGCGCGTGTCCCAGGTGGAGATATCCGGTGGGTGAGGGCGCAAGCCGCCCGCGATAAGTAGCCATTAGCATTTAGTCATTAGCCATTGTGTTTGGCTGCCAACATTCGTTACTAAAGGTTGGGAGCCAAGCTTATTCAGCCATTTCCCCTGAGCTGTTGGCCTTCAGCCGAAATTACGTAAGTCTAAAACAGAGAGGCTAAATGCTAATTGCTAATGGCTAATTGCTATTTCGGTCGGATGACCACAAGATTCGGCGGCGCCGGCGAACCATCCGCTTTCTTGAATGCCGTAGGAATCTGGACCTCGTCAGCGTTGGTGTTCAGATTGATTCGGTCCACCGTGTTGGTGCCCGCAACGCCCACCCACAGCGTAGCGCCATCGGGCGTCATACCGCCGCTCAAAGCTTCAGTAGCTCCAGCCGGCAGAGTCGCGGCGCCAACGCTGTTTCCATTCAGCAGCGTAAGCACTTTGTTGACGCCTGCAGGCAAAACGGCGATGTGCGTCCCGGCCGATCCAACCAGCAACTGGTGTGCTGTAAACGCGCCAATACCAAAGTCGATAAAGTTATTGCTGTAGGTGATAATGCCGGGACAATTTGCCGAAGTGATCGTGGTCGGCGGCGTCAGGTTGGCGGCATTCGCGCTTTCAACATCAAGTCCTGGGGAATCCACCGCTATAAACATGTTGGAATCCCGCACGGATTGCACGAACTGTATGTTGGTGGAATTTGTTGGCGGTGTGGTGCTCTGGATAACGTTGTTGCATGTGGCAATCGCCTGCAGCCCTGCCGAGTTGGCCACGTACACAAACGGGCCGGAAGGCAACTGGGTCACATCCGTGCTCACGCCGCCAATGGCCAGCGTCTGTGGTGACAGGAGTGAGGAGATCACATATACATTGCCGTTGCTCGCCGCAACATAGGCCCTGAATCCGTCATCGTCAAAGTTTGCGGCAACCCCGCCGGTCAAAATAAAAGTGGTGATCGTATTGTTGCTCTTGTCAAAAAGCCACACGCGCTGTTCAGAAGGGAACGGATCGATCGGATTGCCGGTCGAGGTATCAATGGCCGCGTTGGAAATAATTACCTGATTGCCATCGGCCGAAACTGCCAGCACTTTGCCTATAGGTATGGGTGAAATCAGCTGTACGGCATTCGTGGCCGTATTCAATGCAGCAAGTCCGTTGCTCGTCCCGATGAAACCCGTGGTTCCCGCGCGGTCAAACAGCATGGAGTTGGGGAATCCAGGAAGAAAGATGGTTGTCCCCGCAACCGGCGGGGTTTTGCTGGTATCGATCGGGATCATTGTGATGCTGGTGCCTGGCACATTAGGAAAGGTGCTTGTGGCATAAACCGTGGTGGTGTTGGGACTGGTGCCTGCCACAAAGATGCTGAACAGGTTGCTGTAGATAGGCGTATTCACTCCTATCCCGCAAGTTGGTGGCGCGCACACCGCCTGAAGCCCCACGCCCCCTGGAGACTGCGCCGTGACAGTGGTTCCAAGAATTGTGGCGACGGTACTGTTGTTGCTGAGAATCGTTACCGGCGCGTTGGGCGTTACCGCTCCCAGTTCGTCCACCATGTCAGCCTGAATCACCTTTGTGTCGGCAAGGTTCATGGTGATGGCTTCCGTGGGGACTCCTGCTGGGTCTCCATTCACGTGCAGCTCAATGTGTACCGGCATGCAGGTCTTAAAGAACACAGCCGGTGAAGTTGTTGAACCTACGCTGGCAACCACGGCGGCTATTCCGGGCACGCGGGCCGATGCTAATCCGTTTGCATCCACTGAAGCCACGCTGGCAGCCGATGTTGACCAGCTGAAATTGCCAATCTGGCTGGTGATTTCGGTGCCGTTATGGAACGCATGGGCCACAAACTGGTGCGTCTGCGTAATTGAGAAGCAAGATTGCGCCACCGGCTCAACACTGACTGAAGTTATGGACGGATGCACTGCCACGGTAACCGGACCACTGGTCACGCCGGCAGCGGTGGCGGTGATGATTGCCGTCCCG
>DASXIL010000298.1:0-4013 GCA_036497985.1 Candidatus Angelobacter sp.
AGGCAAGCACAATGCACACCATCGCGATGAGGCGCATCAGCTTCCGGTGCTCGAATTGAATAGTTCCGGCTTGCATGGGCAATTGCGGCGCAGAGGGCGCAAATTTCAGGATTCAGCTTACAGCAATTTCCACAGCTTTGCCAATGTCTGCAAATTGTATTGATGCAGAGTGTTCCGTCTTAGGCACCTCACGAAAGTGTTTAGACTTGTAGGGCGGCCCGCCCAGGAATGCCCTTTACAAACCTTAATGCAAGGCCGGGAAATTGCATGACCAGAGCTGCTGTGCTAGCGTTGGAGTGTATTGAGAGGCGTTTTGCGAACCATTCCTTCAGGGCTGGACCGAAAGGAAGCTGAACTCTACAGCCAGCTTGATCCTCACCAGTTCCCAAAACATGTCGCGATCATCATGGATGGCAACGGCCGCTGGGCCAAACGCCGCCACTTGCCGCGCATTGCCGGCCATCGCAGGGGCGTGGATTCCGTTCGCAACGTGGTTACAACTGCGTCGAATATCGGCTTGTCCGCGCTGACGCTATACGCTTTTTCGGCAGAAAATTTCACCCGGCGTCCGGCGACGGAGATCTCGTTTTTGATGAAGCTGCTCCATCGATACCTGAAGAATGAGCTGCCATTGATGCATCGCAACAATGTACGGCTGTCATTTATCGGACGCAGCCACATGCTGCCGCAGGAAGTGCAGGAGCGCATGGCGTGGGCCAAAGAGCAGACAGCACATCACACCGGCATGGTGATGACACTGGCGCTGAATTACGGATCGCGCTCAGAGATCGTGGACGCCTGCAAAGCCATGGTGACTGCGGCGCAGAGCAACGGCGGCCTGGACCATCTTAAGATCGACGAAGAAAGCCTCAATCGTCACATGTACACCAGCAACCTGCCGGAGCTGGACCTGATCATCCGCACCAGCGGCGAAATGCGCCTGAGCAACTTTCTGTTGTGGCAGGCGGCGTATGCGGAAATCTACGTGACGAAGACGCTGTGGCCTGACTTCAGCGGCTTGCATCTGTTGGAAGCAATCAAGGAATTCCAATCGCGTGAGCGGCGTTATGGCGGCTTGAACGAACCTCCTCCGGGCAGTTCCAATTAAATGAAGAGGGTTCTAACTGCGGTGGTGCTGGTGCCGGTTGTGCTGCTGGTTTTGTTCAAGGCGCCAAACTGGCTTTATAGCGCGTTTATCGGGCTGATCGCTGTGCTTGCGGTCCATGAATATTTCGGCATAGCGTTCCGTTACCAGCAAAAACTGCACGCCTACGTGGTTGAGGTGGCGATTGGTCTCTATTTTCTGGGCCAGTGCCTTTATGGAATCAGTGCCTTTGGCGTAGCAAATTTCGGCAGAGCGTTTGAGCTCTGGGCAACTAACGCAACAGGTGTCCGGGTACTGCCTCTGGTCCTGGTGGTTCTTGGGATGTGTCTGTGGCAAGTGCGAGATGTTTTGCCGGCGGCGGCATATTCCTATTTCGGATTCATTTATGTGGCCTTTACCTTGGGGGTAATCTCCACTATCGGGCATTTTGAGAATGGCCGCGTTACCATATTTGTCTTTCTACTTGTTGTATGGTCAGGCGACATTTTTGCCTACTACATTGGACGCTCTTTCGGAAGGCATAAGCTGGCGGAGACCGTCAGCCCAAAAAAAACCTGGGAAGGAGCCATCGCTTCAACCGCAGGGGCAATTCTGGTCTCGGTTTTACTCTTTCACTACGTACGTTCCATTGGAATGGTGTTGGTAAAGCTCCACGCCCTGCCATCAGAAAGCCTGCTCTTTACCGATATTCGGCTGTACGCGCCTGACTGGCAGCTTGCTGCCACGTTTGGTTTACTGGTCAACATTGCTGCTCAGCTTGGCGACTTGGCGGAATCGGCCTTCAAACGCGGGGCGGACATTAAGGATTCTGGAACATTGCTTCCTGGCCATGGCGGATTGCTGGACCGGATTGACGCGATGCTGTTCGCGGCTCCGGTATTATGGTTTTTCTATCCCTCTTTATATATGGCGCTCAGGCACCAACCATGAAACGCATTGCCATCCTCGGTTCCACTGGCTCCATCGGTCGCAGCACGCTCAACGTGATTGAGAACAATCCTGAGCGATTCCGACTGCTCACCATGGCCGCCGGCTCGAACACTGAAGCGGCGTTCAATGACGCGCGCCGCTGGAAGCCCAAAGTTCTTTCGCTCGCTTCAGAGCAGGATGCGGAAAAAGTTCGCAAGCAGCTCAAGGCTGAAGGGCTGGGCGAAATTGAAATCGTCCATGGACAGGCCGGGACAGTGCGGGTGGCCACGCATCCTGAAGTTGATTTTGTAGTGAGCGCGATTGTCGGCGTTGCTGGACTGAAAGCCACTAACGAAGCTGTCCGGGATGGCAAGGCAGTTGGACTGGCCAACAAGGAATGTCTGGTTGCAGCCGGCGAGTTGATTACCGCTGAAGCGCGCAAACAAGGCAAGCCGCTGCTGCCAATCGATAGCGAACACAACGCTGTACACCAGTGCATGCGCGGCGGCAGGATGAAAGAAGTGGAGCGCGTGTGGCTCACAGCCAGCGGCGGGCCGTTCCTCAACACGCCGAAATCTGAGTTCGAGAAAATTACGGTGGAGCAGGCGCTGAACCATCCTACGTGGAAGATGGGCCAGCGCATCACGATTGACTCAGCCACGCTGATGAACAAAGGATTTGAAGTAATCGAAGCCTGCCGTCTGTTTGACATGCCGCCGGAGCGCGTGAAGGTCATAGTGCATCCGCAGTCGACGATTCACTCTCTGGTTGAGTTCAACGATGGCAGCATTCTGGCGCAGCTTTCCGTCACGGACATGCGCTTGCCGATTCTTTACGCCCTGACTTATCCGGAAAGAATCACGTCCGATCTCCGCTTCAACGTGCTGGATTTAAAGCGGCTCGACTTTGCGCCACCCGATCCCGACAAATTCCCCTGCCTGCGTTTGGCATATGAAGCCGCGGCTGCCGGAGGATCGAAGACGATTGCCCTGAATGCGGCCGACGAAGTCGCGGTGGCGGCTTTCTTAAAGCGGGAAATCGGTTTTACCGATATTCCTAAGGTCGTAGAACGCACAATGAATGAAACGCCAGACCGCCATCCGGAATCTATAGAAGAGGTACTTGCCATTGACGCCCAGACCCGGAGCCTGGCGCAAGTCAGGGAATCAGGATCGCGGCGGAGTACCTGAGCAGGGCTTATGGCGACGATTGCTACGACGATCTGGCGGAGGTACTGTAGGGCGAATCGGCATTCTCTTGCCGTAAACAGGTGTGTCGCCCCTCCGGGGCTTTAATTCTCTCCCATCTGTACCCACCGCTGACGCGGTGGGCTCAATAATTCGCCTCTCCGCTCCGGGGCAAACCTACTCCCGTTCCGGCACAGCACGCAGAATAAAGTGCTGGCGTTCTTCCGCGGTAAGCGTCTTTTCCACTTCGCGCAGCACTTCTGGAGTGCATTCAATCGGCGTATTGACGGGGCCGGAAGACGGAAAAACTTCCAATACCTGGCGCAGCTTGCGAACAATGGCGGTGGCGTCTTTGGCGGAGGTCCGTTGCTGCACCAGGCATTCCACAGATTCTTTATAGCTCAGTTCAAAGGCGCGGAATTGCTGGTACTTGGCAAAGCAGCGGACGGCCCGATGCGTCCCGTCCAGCAGTATGGGAGCGCCAAAACGCCGGGTGAAAATTCCCGGACGCAAGGGGTCGACGTGAAGCAAATGATCGAAATCGAATTCATTCATCCCGACAAAGGCGCGGAGCGTCTCCGGTGATACCGGCAGCGCGGCCCTTCCATCGGCCACTATTTTCTTGGCCGTATCGATTCTAAGAATATAGGTATCCACTTCGTCGGAAAATTGAAAGATTTCCACCGTGGCTTCCTCGCGGCGTGATTCACAAATGGCGCAGCGCTCTCCGCGTGACTGCTGTTCGCCTGTTCGCCACGTCAATTCGTTCTCTCCTCCGCTCGCGAAGCCTGACACATGGTACACACCATCAT
>DASXIL010000299.1:0-5552 GCA_036497985.1 Candidatus Angelobacter sp.
CAGCCCATTCCGGCCTGGAAGAAGTGCGCGATCGGATCAGTTATCCCATATCCGATACTTCACCGACGGGACTAGCTAACTTTCTTCCCAAGGAAATTGCGGGTAATCCCGGCGGCGTGTTGTACGTGCTGAACCCACAAGCCGGAGAGACGGTTGATCCCACGGATCCGGCCAGCCCGTATTTCGATGTCCAGCTTTGCCATGACTACAACTCGGGCGTGACCATTCGAGACTCCAGGTGCACGGCAGTTCCAGCTACGGCGAAATGGATGATACCCTCGCAAAATGCCGCGCCCGGCGCGACTCCTATAGCTATTCCTTTAGGCTACAAATGGGTGCGCGTGAACATGAAGACAAACCGGATCGCCGCGCCGTATTTTGTCGACCAGATAGGTGACGCTGCAACGCTGGACACGCGGGTTTGCTGGGATGGCGAGACTGAACAGCTCTCGCCCGGTGGCGCTTGCGATGCCAATGGAATGCAGTCGGTTTACATGCTCACTTCCCTGGCAATGGCGCAAGGCACGCGGAACTTGTTGCGCGCTGAAGTGGTAGGCCCATCGATTCGTCCACCGGGCGCTATCACCATGGAAGTTGGCAGTTCCACCAGCGCTACTCCGATTCTTGCAAGTTTTAACGTTCTCCCAAGTTCCAATAACGCCCTGATTCCAGCATCCACCATTGACGGCCGGGTTCACAACACCGATGGTTCGCTTGCTCCTACTTTCAACCCCGATGGTTCGCCGGCTACTCTCTCCTGCTCTCACGTAGCGCCGCTAGCTTCAAATACGCCCCAAGGCACCGCTTCCTTGCAAAGCGGCTTGAACGGCCTTCGCCGCGCCATTGTGAACGCTGCCAATAGTTCCTGCAACGCCGATGGAAGCAGCATTTCAGCCGGCAATCCTTGCACGCCACCGCTTGCCTGGGTGCGGGGAACGGGCGCTCTTCCTACATTTACCACAACCCCGGGTTCAACCACGCAGTCGCCCGTGCCAACACCCACGCCCACTCCCACTCCTGTTCCTATCCCGAGCGGCAATAGCGGCAGTGACAGTGGACATGGTCACGACGATCACAACCCGACCCCAACACCCACGCCCACTCCCACTCCTATTCCCACGCCAACACCCACTCCAACGCCAGTACCTACAACCGACTGCAGCACAGCGACCCAGAGTTGCTACACAAATCTTGACCTGTCGTCACCGATGCTCAATTCCGTACCGCTGTTTGCGGGAAATCCTGGTAACTCAGGCGATCCGGCAGTCTATCAATCCCAGTCATCCAATATTGTGGCGCATGAGAACCAAGCCGTTCTCGACTATATCCTTGCCCGCAAGGCATCGAACACGGATTACTATGAGCTTGCGTCTACAAGCCTGAGCCCAGCGCAAACATACGGCTCTCTCAATCAGCCCGTGGTGCTGGTCATCACCGATAGCAGCCTGAAACTGCTGAGTACCACTCTGACTGGCTTCGGCATCCTGCAAGTGCCCAATGATTTCGAAATACTGAGTTCCACTTTGCAATGGACTGGAATTGTGATGGTACGTTCATCAGTATCATCACCAACCGGAACGTTCCTCATTAACACAGGGGCTAAGGGGTCTATTAATGGAGCGTTGATGCTGCAGGCAGGAAGCCAATTTGTTTTAACCAATACCAACACCGGCACTGGTGGAACAACGCCAACCACTTTCACCATCTCTTACAGTTGCGCCGCCATTGATCTTGCCATGGGCAGCAGGCCGCTGAAAGTTGTTTCCCAGACCGAAACTTCCTACTAAGTCCCTTTGCCGCTTAAGCGCGAACGCGCCCTCGCAGCACCCGCGCCGGCAGGAAAATAATCGCTTTTACCAGTTCCAGCACTCCGCCCACGGCAATGCCCACAATCCGGAATGGCAGCAGCACCAGCCATACGAAGGGATAAAGCACCAACGCCAGCAGGGCCAGCGGCCAGCACATTACCAGAAGGATGCACCAAAGCAAAAAGCTGAACATAAGCGTCTCTAAAAATCTATACGTAACTGCTCATGGCCTGGTTCCGCATTATCGACTTCGCGCCAGCGGTTTAGAGCCACGCGGTTAGATTCCCAGAATCTCGCCTTTTGCGTTCACGTCAACGCTTGCGGCGCGAGAGACTTTCGGCAACCCGGGCATCAGCATCATGTTGCCGGCGATCGCCACAATAAAGCCCGCGCCGGCGGAAAGGGATGCATCTGTAATATTCAGCGTCCATCCTGTGGGAGCGCCAAGAAGTTTGGGATTATCGGAGAATGAGTATTGGGTCTTGGCGATGCATACGGGAAGCTTGGCAAAGCACCAGTCATTGAATTGTTGCAGCTTGGCCCGGGCTTTTTCACTGAAGGTCACACCCGCAGCGCCATAAATCTTTGTCGCCACGCTCTCAATCTTTTTCTCCAACGATTCCTCCAGCGCGTAAATGGGCTGGACGTTGGGGCCAGGATTCTTCTCGATGGTCTCAACCACTTTTTCCGCCAGCGCGGCCGCGCCGTCACCGCCTTTGGTAAACGCTTCGCTCAAAGCGCTCACGGCGCCTTGCTGCGCACAATAGTCTGCCAGCCGATTTAAATCAGCATCCGTGTCCGCGGGAAAGCGGTTGATGGCCACGACAGTCGGCACGCCAAATTGTTTGAGATTTTGAATGTGGCGGACAAGGTTCGGAGCGCCGCGGTCCAAATCGCCCTCGCCCTGGTTGCGCAAACTTTGGACGGTGGTCACCAGCACGGCGCAGGCGGGAGCAATCCCTGACGAACGCATCACGATGTCAAAATACTTTTCCGCGCCCAGGTCGGCGGCGAAGCCTGCTTCATTCACTACATAGTCCGCCAGGCGAATTCCCATATTATGCGAGATCACGCTGCTGGTTCCGTGCGCGATGTTGCCGAAGGGCCCGGTATGCACCATGGCCGGAGTGCCTTCAGTAGTCTGGACGAGATTGGGCAGGATCGCTTCGCTCAGCAACGCCATCATTGCGCCTGTAGCGCCCAAATCGGTAGCACGTACCGGCTTGCCCGCACGTGTTACCCCCACAACAATCGCATTCAAGCGGCGCCGCAAATCTTCAAAGCCGCTGGCCAGCGCCATGATGGCCATAATTTCTGAAGCGGCGGTAATCACGAATCCGCTGTTGCGCGTGAGCGCACCTTTTTTCTCGCCGATATCGATGGTGATGCGGCGCAGCGCGCGATCGTTCATATCCATGGCGCGCGGCCAGGTGATCTGCGAAATATCCAGGTCCAGTTCATTGCCGTGAAACACGTGCGCGTCGATCAGCGCGGCAAGCAGGTTGTGCGCCGTGGTAATGGCGTGGAAGTCGCCGTGAAAATGCAGATTGATTTTCTGGCTGGGCTCAATCTGCGACTTTCCTCCTCCCGCAGCCCCGCCTTTCATGCCAAACACCGGCCCCAGGGAAGGTTCGCGCGAAGTGATGATCGTCCTTCGGCCAATGCGCTCCAGCCCCTGCGTAAGCCCAATGGAAGTCACAGTCTTCCCTTCACCGGACGCCGTGGGCGTGGTGGCCGTTACCAGGATGAGCTTGCCTCGGCGTGGGAACGCCGGATCAGAAAGGATATCCAGCTTCAGCTTGGCGCCGTGGCGTCCAATGGGCTCAAAGTAATCTTCAGGCAGTTTCAGTTTGTCAGCAATCGTTTGAATTGGCAGCATGGGTTGAATCGATAAAGATTGGCTCATAAGCAAACAGGCGAGTCTAGAACTCCGTCAGCAAAGAGGCAAGCGATAAAAGCAAATGAACCTGAAAATTACGCGTTTGCTCTACAGCATTTACGCCACAGCATCGCGGGTGCGTCCGCGCTTCGCGTTGGCAGTCGGAAATGATACCCTATCTAGGTCTGCACCCCTTGTGCGCCCGTAGCTCAGCTGGATAGAGCGGTTGCCTCCGAAGCAACAGGCCGGGAGTTCGAATCTCTCCGGGCGCACCATGCATCCTGCACATCACAACCAGGACACCATGGAGAAAATCGCGCTTAAACGTCAGGAATTCAGCAATAGAGCGGGCCGCCTTGGACGTTGGACACGGTATCTGCTCTTTGCACAACTGCTGGTCTTCCTGGTTGGAATTTTCCTGTTTGTTTTTGCTACACGCCGATACATCACTTCGGCCAGCGCACTAACGGATCAAAACGTCCAAAGGCCTCCCGTGGATTGCACGCCGTCCAGCGCGAATCATACGGCCCATCAATACGACGTAATCGTCGTCGGAGCGGGGATTGCCGGACTCAGTGCGACAAAGGAGTTGCAGCATCTGGGCCACTCGGTCCTGATCCTGGAAGCAAACAATCGGATCGGAGGCCGCGCGTACGTCGGCTATATCGGCGATGATAGGGTTCCCATCGATTACGGAGGCGCGTGGATTCACGGCATTCCAACCAACCCGCTCACTGGGATGGTTGACTCCATGGGCTTCCAGCGAGAGCGTACCGAGCTCAACCTTCCCTACTTTATCAACGGCAAGGAAGCCAGCGAGAACGAGAAGAAAGTCTTTGACCATGCCGTGGAGGAATACGAAGATGCGGTGACGCTGGCCGCCAAGTCCGTTGAGGACCAGCAGGCACTGGTTGAGTTTGCGTATAGCCAATACAAGGACCTATCCCAAAAACATGTGCCGCTGAAACAGATTTGCGGCGGTTTGGCGCGCAGGATTCCATTCAACAAAAATACTTTTCTGCTCCATTGCCAAAGCCGCGTTCGCTCGCCGGAGGAATTCCGCGCCATGGCGAACCATGATTTGCGCGTTACTGACGACGTGGCAAAACACTACGTGCCGCGTGGAGGAGAATTCAAAGACATCATTCCTTTGCTAATTGCCAATGCAGGTCCGCTGGAGAGCGCCGCTGAACTGGATAAGACCTCTGCCGTTGACGGCGCGCACTTTGAAGCCGGCGAGGATGACCTCATCGACAAGGGAATGGGGGCCTTTGTTGAGAAACTTGGAGATGGCTTGCCGGTCTGCTTGAACTCGCCGGTCACGGGGGTGGATTACTCCGTGGATGGCGTGAAGGTGAGTGTCGGAGATAAAGTCTTTGAGGGTTCGAATGCGCTGGTTACGGTCTCAGTTGGAGTGCTAAAGAAAAAAAAGATTACGTTCAAACCCCAACTGCCGCCAGAAAAGCTCGATGCCATTGAGCATTTGCAGATGGGCAACATGCAGAAAGTGATCGTTCCTCTCAAGCGAGATATTTTCCCCAAAGAGCCGATGAACTCATGGCTCCTCTATGAAGGGGACCTTCCTGGAGAGGCGCTGGACTTCGCGAAAAAACAGAATCTTCCACTGGTGGATGGAACGCGGGTGGTTATGGGTTTCGTGGTTAAGCCAATGAATAAGAACATCGCTATCGGCTTCTTTGGCGGAGATTGGGCAAAGGCACTGGAGAAGCGGTGCGACGGCAAAGAGCACGATTCTGGTAAAAGCAACCCGACATGCGACGATCTCTCGATTGCCATCACTAAGTCTGCTCTTTCCAACATATCCGGCGAAAAAAGTATCGACGAGGACATTCAAGAAGAGGAAA
>DASXIL010000300.1:0-3774 GCA_036497985.1 Candidatus Angelobacter sp.
AGGCGGCGTGGCGCCGTTGGGCAGGCCTGCTGAGTTGGCAATGACTCCGGCAATGCAGGTCTTGCATGCCAGCGCCACCGACGAAGCCACGCGAGCGCCGCCGGAAAGTCCGGCGGTATAAATGCGGCGCGGATCGATGGCGTAGTGCTCCTTCATCTCCGCCCAAAGAAGCCGGATGGCAGCCGATGGGTCCTCAAAATTGCGCGTATTGTTGCTGCCCACCAGGATGAACCCGTACTTTTCCGCCGCATCATGAAACAACTTGACCGAGACTTCTCCGCGTGCGAACGGATCAAAGATCAGCAGTAGTGGCCAGCGCTTTGCCGATGAATACGCCGACGGAAGATAGAGAGCGTAGCTGTTTGTGGGTTGGGCCGCGACCGGCACGGAACTGTGTACGGTCCCGGCGGTTGGTGTCTGCGGATAAGCAAGACCGGCGCTTGCAACAATAAGGAACAGAAATAAAAAATGCCGCATGAGCCTATTCTGACTGAGAGGACTGGGAATTGTCATCACCTACTTTCACCTGAAGTACAGGGGCGGTCGAGTGAAATGACAGTCTGCATCCAACTGTATAATCTGCTGTAATCAGCCCCAACAGCAGTCCATTTGTTTTTGAAGGAGATTTTTTCATGCTAAAGCGGCGCCACATCCATGCGGTTTTACTTGTGCTGTTAAGTCTTTTGGCTGCGGCCCAGGCACAGCAAGCCGCGCCGGCGCAGCCAAAACCTCGCCGGTTTCTGATGTGGAAAGCCGCGTCGCCCACCGCAACAATTTATTTGGTCGGCTCCATTCACCTGGGCGACAGCAGCATGTATCCGCTGCCTAAAGAAGTCGAATCCACCTTTGCCACGGCCAAGGTCCTTGCGGTGGAGATCAATATCAAGAACGCTGATCAGGCCAAAATGATCGGTCTGATCCAGAAATATGGCCTCTATACGGGCGAAGATTCACTGACCAATCATCTTCCCAAAGAAACGCAGGCCGCGCTTGACGATTACTGCACCAGTCACAACGTGCCGCGGCAGGGGATGGAGCAACTGAAACCGTGGGTGGTCGCCGTGACTATCACCGCGATGGCCTGGCAGCAGGCTGGCGAAGACCCGTCGCTGGGAATCGATATGCACTTTCTGGATGAAAGCAAGCCGCCGCAGCGGATCGATGAACTGGAAAGCATGGAATCGCAACTCTCAATCTTTGCTGAGGCGTCAGAGACGGAACAGCAAAGCATGTTGGCCGCAATCCTGAAGCAGGGAGATAAGACCAAAGACATCATCAAGCGTACGCAAGCAGCATACGTCGCCGGCGACCCCGACGCTTTGCAAAAAGTGATGGACGAGCAGGACGACATGGGTTCAAAAAGCCTGGAGAAAAAACTTCTGGACGACCGCAATCTCGCCATGACGGGAAAAATGGAGGAATACCTGAAAGGCAAGGAGCGTGTTTTTGTGGTCGTGGGCGCGGCCCATATCATCGGCGATAAAGGAATTGCCAGGCAGCTGCGCGACAAAGGCTACAAAGTTGATCAGGTCGTGCTCGAAGCAAAGTAGCTTCGAGCGATTCTCTGGATTGCCGCTGTTCCGCTCTTACTTGCGTCCCAGCTTTTCCAGCCCTACGCCAGACTGCGCCGCTTCCTTGCCGTTCGGCTCATACTCAACAATGTAGCCTGCCACGGCGCTTGCAGCCACCGTATATGGACTTGCCAGATACATCAGCCCGGGGCCACTGCGTCCGGGAAAATTGCGGTTCTGCGCGCTGATCACTACTTGGTCAGGCCGCGTGGAAACTCCTGGGCCAGCGTTGATGCACGCGCCGCAACTCGGCTCAATCACGATTGCGCCCACTTGCTTGAAAATATCCAGATAGCCTTTGCGCACGCAATATTCGCGCGTCTCCTGCGAACCAAACTGAAGATAAAATTTGCATGAATCGGCCACGCGTTTGCCTTGTTGCAATGCGTCGGAAAGGACCTGCGCATACATATCCATGTCAGCGTTTTTGCCGGCCGTGCAAGTACCGCCGTAAGCAATCTCCACGGGAACAGGCGTGTTCAGGTCGCTAATAAACTTACCGTTCCCCGGATCACCCGGTGTTGCGACCATCGGCGTGATGTCGTCGGCATTCAGCTCGATCACATGCGCGTACTGCGCATCAGGATCGCTAAATAATCCTTCGCAATACTTCTCCGCTTCCGCGCGAGACATGCCGCGACGTTCCATCAGAAACTCGACGGTCTTTTGATCCGGCGCAACGATACCCGTAAAGCCGCCAATCTCCGCCGCCATATTGGTCATGGTGGCGCGTTCGTCCACGCTCAGCGCTTCAATGGCCTCGCCGGAATATTCCATCACCTTGGCCAGCGCCTTGCCGCTGCGGATGTACTCCATACTCAGCAGCAGCAGGATGTAATCTTTCGCCGTGACATTGGGCTTACGCTTGCCACGGACAATCACCTTCACCGATTCCGGCACTTTCACGCGGACATCTTTCGTGATCCACGAATTGAAAACGTCCGTGGTTCCTATGCCAAAAGCAATACAGCCTACAGCGCCCACATGCGGGGTGTGCGAGTCGGAGCCGACATTCAACTGTCCTGGCAGCGCATACGTTTCCGCCACTATCGAGTGGCAAATTCCTTCAGAACCCTTGCGATCTTTCAACTCGCCGTGCAGCCTGATGCCCTGCTTGGCCGCAAAGTCTTCCTGCTTATATTTGAGCTGGCCTGCCAAATCCAGTAAACCCATCTTCTTCTTCTCTTCAGAAATCACTTCGTCCAGAAAAGTCAAGTGGTCGCGGAAAAACAGGATCGTCGCCGGATCGTTGACCTTGGCATCTTTGCCGACAAAATGCTCAAAAAAGATTGCTGACATCGGCGTGACATACTCATGACTGAAACGCAGATCAGTTCGGGCAAAGCCTGAATCACCCGGCTTCACAGACCCGACGCCCTGCTCATTCTCGGCGTTCAGCATATGCCGGGCAAAAATCTTCTCGGCAATGGTCATCGGCCTCTTGCCGGTCGTGATCGGCGGCAGAAAAACTTTCCTCTGCATGCGCGCCACGTTGAACGGAAACAGGCCGCCGTACTCGATGATCTGCCGCGTAATATCGTCTTCGCCTTCAGTAAACTTGTTAAGCGGAATCACTTCCCCGGCACGGACTTTATCGATCAAACTGAAATCCGTCGACGTAAGCACGCCCAGGTTCTGGCAGTTCTGTTTGTAAATGCGCTCAATGTTTTCCGCGATCACCAGCTTGATTCCGGCACACAACTCCGCATACGGTGACTGTTCGCGGCTCGACCCCTTGCCGCGCCGCTTGCCGCTTACGGCAGCCACAAAGCCGCCCTTCTTCACGTCACCGCGTTTGATCGGCACTTCACTGCCGCACTTCAGGCCGGTATAAGGCCATTCTCCCAGCTTCTCATCAAAAAAGAAGCAGATGTGCGCCGGTGTAATCTCGTCCGTGGAGATGTCGTCGCGCAGCTTGGGATTGTTCTGCGGGTTCTTTGTGTCCCAGGGCAGGTCTTCCCCGGCCAATTGCCGCCGGATCAGCTCTGGATCTTCAGTCAGAAAAAGGATTCGTCCCTCAAATTTGCAGGTATCAGGGCGTTTCTGGATGCTGCGGGTAAGTAAAGAAGGTTCCACGCTAAAATTCTAACAAGATTAGCGGCACTTTGCAGGACGCTTCCAAATACAATAAGCCGGGGAAGGTTGAGGTCCAATTTGGCAAACTGCCGTCAGTGTGGCGCGGAATTACCATCGTTTTCTTTTG
>DASXIL010000301.1:0-2477 GCA_036497985.1 Candidatus Angelobacter sp.
TACATGGCGCCCGATGAAGCCGGCGAAAAGCCCTATGCTCTTCTGTTTGAGGCGCTGCGCCAGAGCGGCTGCGTCGGGGTGGCAAAGATCGCCATGCACAACCGCGAGCATATCGTCGTGTTGCGGCCCGGACCAAAAGGCATTCTGCTGCACACCATGTACTATCCGGACGAGATTCGCCAGGTGGAAGAATTTCGCACCGATACCAGCATCGTGAAAGAAAAAGAATTGGCCATGGCCAAGATGCTCATCGATTCCCTGCTGGCCGAATTCGAACCACAGAAATACCACGACGCGTATCGTGAAAATCTGATGGCTATGATCCAGGCCAAGGTTGAAGGCAAGCAGATCGTAGAAACTGTTGAGACGAAGCACAAAGCGCCTGTTGTCGACATTCTGGAAGCGCTTAAGATGAGCCTGGCTGAAGTAAAGAAGCCTATTCGCTCCTCGACCGGTACGCCCGCTGTTCCGGTAGAAGAAGACCGTCCGGCCAAAAAGAGCCGGAAAACCGGCGGCTAAGGAACTCTTTTCGTCGCCAATCGCTTTTCCGCCGTTTTTACTTATCCGGAAACTACTGCGCTTTTCCCGGCGTGACGCTGGTTGCCTTGTTCTTTTCAAAAACCACGGTCACCGGCGTGCCGGCGTTGGCAAATTCAATTGTCCTGTTGCCGTAATCTCCTTCACTTGCGCTCATGTTGGCTCCCAGCGCAAAGCTGGCCTGCAACTCGCTCATGCCCTGCCTGGCCTGGTGCTGATCAATGGCGCTCCAGGTTTCGGCGGGCCAGTGCTTATAAAGTTGATGTGGGTCCTCGAAGAAGAAATTGTCGTTTGCGGTAAAGGTGTAGTCGTCACCGGTGTTTGCGCCAATCGCAGCGGCAAACGTTCCGGGCTCTCCTGCCCTTTCAAAAACCGCCATAATCTTCTTCTGTACAACCGTGACCTCTCCGATTTTAGGCGGCGTCGCGTCGCGGGCCAGTACCACATCTTTAACCTGTAACTTGGCGACGGGAGGCAGCACTCCCGCTTGGCGCTTAAAGTTCACCGTGTGCGCCGCTTCATCATAGGGATAGTACGGCAGGACATTTCCGGTCTTCATCCATATCGGTTTGCCCACCAGTTCTTTTTTGGCGGATTCCACGTTGTAAGGGAAAATCTTGTGGGGAGTTACATAATCATCCATGTTCGATGAGTATGTTGTCTCCGCTTTTTTGGGGCCTGCGCCGGTGTCCCGCCGCGCGTAAAAGATAAATCCCACGCGAATGCCGGCGATCACGATAAATACCAGCAGGCTTATCTGTAGTTTCTTTTTAAGATCAGCATCCATTGTGAAATAAATTTACCATGATGTTTTTCAGGTCTGCATCCATGGGGTTCACTGTATCATGGTGAACACGACTTCCCATCTCTATGGACACTCCTGCAGACAGCGGAAATGCTTATTCCCTCGGTCTGGCCCTGAGCGGCGGCGGCTTTCGCGGGTTGGCTCACATCGGCGTCTTGCGAACGCTGGAACGCTACGGCCTTGCGCCCGACTTCATCGCTGGTACCAGCGCAGGCAGCCTGATTGGAGCGCTTTATGCCGCCGGCAAGTCCGGTGACCAAATCGAGGCCATTGCCTTCGAAGTCTTCTGGCCAGGCTTGCTCCGCTCGCAAGGCATTCGCAAATTCTGCCGCAAATATCTTCCTTCCAAATTCGAGGATCTGGTATCGCCGTTGCACGTGGCCGCCACTGAGCTGCCATCGTGGAAAACCTATGTATTCAGTTCCGGTGACCTCGCGTTGGCCTTAGCCGCCAGCTGCGCGACGCCTTATTTTCTTCATCGTGTTCACATCGGCGAGACCAGCTATACCGACGGCGGCTGGGGCAGCGTGCTTCCCTCTGCGATATGCCGCGCGAATTCGTGCCGTGTGGTCATCGGCTCCGACGTATGGTTACGCAGCGCAATTGCCTCAATGTCTGGAATGAGTGCACGCAGCAAGCATGCACGAACGCTCTACTCGCGCCAGTACGTCGAGGCCTTTCGTCAATGTGACGCGGTGGTGCGCCCGCATATTCCCTTCTACACTTTCATTCCTAACCATGCTTCTATTCGCACGCTCATCCACAACGGCGAGAAGGCCGCGCAAAAAACGCTCCCGAAATGCCAGGCGTTGGCGGTGTAAAGAAGCAGTTCGAAAAACTGTCCCGTATCCGAAACAGCCTCTAACCTCACCGGGCCCGGATGTTACAGCTTGACCAGTTTACTTGCTCCCAGCACCAATCCCAGCGTGATGGCCGCTATCACAACCTCGCCCAGCGCGCCCACAATGAACGGCCTGATTCCCTGCTTCTTCATCTCTTTAAAATTGATGCGCAAGCCCACGCCGGCAAACGTCAGCAGGAAAGCCCACCTGGAAAGATTCGCAAGGCTGTTCACCTGGTCTTTGTTAAAAATGCTTAAGCTCGCCAGCAATGAAATCAGCAGGAACCCCAGCAC
>DASXIL010000302.1:0-3206 GCA_036497985.1 Candidatus Angelobacter sp.
TCCTCTATGTGCTGATCTCTCCTCTGCCGGAAATGGACGCTGCTTTTTCAGGAAAATCTGCTGCTAATCATTTCATCCTTGTCACTCAGGCTTTAATAGGTTTGTCTTTTCTGGTTTTGTTGATGCATTTCCGGCCAAGCGATTGGAACTCCACCGCGTACGGTGATGTTCTAAAGATGATCTGCGTAAGACTTTGTTAATCCTCTTTTTGACTGGGTACGACAGTCCCTTTCGCACCTTCATGGCAATTTCTTGATCTTCTCAGGCAACCAGACCAGAGAGGCGCGAATTCCGACGTTGGTAGCTAGCCAAGATTATTAGAGGATCAATGAAGACGAGCGAAGTCATTCAGGCTTGGAAGAGCGTCCTGAGCGGCAGACGTCCGTCTCTCGCGATTGAGATCACGCGGGAGTGTCCGTTGCGTTGCCCCGGATGTTACGCATATGAAGAAGGTCACGTAGGAGGAGTGAGTCTGCGGCAACTCCACGATAAGCGCGGCGATGACCTGGTGCAAGGTGTACTCGCACTGGTGGATGAACATCGGCCATTGCATCTCTCGCTGGTTGGGGGTGATCCGCTGGTGCGCCATCGTGAAGTTACAAGCCTTCTCCCGTTGTTAGAAGACCGTGGCATTTACGTCCAGGTGGTAACCAGCGCGTTTCGGCAGATTCCACCAGAGTGGGCGAGCATAGAGCGGTTAAATATCGTGGTTTCCATCGACGGTCTGCAGCCGGAGCATGATCAGCGCCGCAAACCCGCCACCTATGCCCGCATTCTCGAAAGTATCCGTGGCCACAAGGTGACCGTACATTGCACCATTACCGGCCAGATGATGAAACGCCAGGCATACCTTCACGATTTTGTTGAATTCTGGAGCGCGAAACCGGAGATCCGGAAGATTTGGATGAGCATGTTCACGCCTCAAGTAGGCGCCACCGGTCCGGAAATTCTTACCGGTGAAGAACGCGTGCAGGCGGTAAACGATCTGCTTCGCCTGCGGCAGATCTTTCCCAAATTGGACATGCCAGAAGGGCTGATACAGGAGTTCTTGCATCCGCCTGAATCTCCTGAAGCATGCATTTTTGCGCAGACCACGCACACCATTTCTGCCGACCTAAAGAGCAAGATTACGCCGTGCCAGTTCGGCGGTAACCCGGACTGCTCGCAGTGCGGCTGTGTCGCGTCGATGGGTCTGGCGGCGGTGGGCAACTATAAACTCGCACTCGGCGTGACGGCGGGTGACGTTTATTGGGCTTCAAACTCTATCAGCAGGGCTTTGCCGCGAAAGAAGCGCGCAGCCTAAGGACCGATTTTTCAAGGTACTGACTTGGAAGGTGTAGTGATGAGTTATCTAATGGAATTGATGAAATCGACCACAGCTCCATTTGCCGGCAGGGCAACTCGCAGAGAGCGCAAGCTGCGCTGGGACCTTGCCCGCTTTGGCAAGATGCTTCACAGCATGGGTTTCGTCGCCGCCACGGACGGAAACCTTTCCGTCCGGCTGGATGAGGACCGTGTGCTGGTCACGCCTACCTGTTTCAGCAAAGGCATGATGCGCCCGGAAGATATGGTTGTCGTCGATCTTCATGGCAAGAAGCTAAGCGGCACCTACAATCCATCCAGTGAAATCGTGATGCACCTCACTATCTATCGCATGCGCCCGGATGTGGGAGCTGTGGTACATGCGCATCCCTGTACGGCCACGGGTTTTGCTTCGGCAGGCATCGCGCTTGACGAACCACTCTGCTCGGAAATTGTGATCACGCTTGGCGCCGTTCCGCTTGCGCCTTACGCAACAACGGGAACCATGGCACTGAGCGATTCGCTGCGTCCCTTTATCCCATACCATGACGCCATCCTCATGGCCAACCATGGCGTTGTGACCTATGGTGAAGATCTCTGCCGAGCTTATATGAGAATGGAAGCTGTGGAGCACTATGCCAAGATCGTGATGACTACGCGCCAGCTCGGGACAGCCCGCTCACTCGGTAGCCACGAGCTTGAAAAACTCTTCGAGGTACGATCACAGTACGCCAAGAATGGCCACTGAGGGATCGCATCCAGCGGTCTTCCGGCTTTCCGATCCCGGTCGATTCCGCGCGATCCCGCAATTACCATATTCAATTGTCAAAGAACCTCGCTGCCACTGCCCGCCTGAGCGCGCTGGTTTCACGGATACCCTGCAACAGTTATAAAATGTGGCAAGCACACCAGCGCTTTTGCTGGCCTTTGTCCACCATGTCCAAGTCTGTTTTACATTCTGCACGGAGTGGCCGCTAAAGAAGAAGTGCTGCGAGACATTGCGGAAAAGCATTCAGCATAATGGCTGCGCCTATTGCGTGAAATCGTCGTCGGCCGGACGCCCGTAACCGTCGTATATTCCATTGAATTTCGCCGCGAGGTCTTCCATCTCAGGAAAGACGTCGCTCAGGTCTTCATCTCCTCTTGCAGGCTGCGTCGCTAATACCAGCCAGTCTCGATCATCAGCGCCAAGCTTGACCTTGGCCGACCATCCTCTCACCCGGAGTTGTTCGGCTGCCATCTCAGCATCCGAGCTCCTGGGAAAATAAAGAAAGCGCTCGATGTATTCCGGGAACTCCTCGCTTGCTATATACCCATTCTCAAATGTTTTTCCTTTTTGCATGTGTCCTCAACTAATGCCGCCCCGCCTCGTTCTTGTAAACCTTCCCACCCTTCATCACGAACATTACTCGCCGCACGGCAGTGATGTCTTTTATCGGATCGCCATCCATGGCAATAATGTCGGCTTGCATGCCCGGAGCGATTGTGCCGATTTCATTTTGCATGTTCAGTGACTCGGCGGCGCGCGCGTTGGCCGCTACCAGCGCGTCCATGGGATCTTCTCCGGCTTGCACGCGATAGATAAATTCTTCGGCATTGCGGCCATGCGCCCCGGCTACCGCGTCAGTGCCAAAGACGATCTTCAGGTTCTTTGTCGCCAGCGCATGCTTGAACATGTCCGCGATTACCGGCAGCACTTCCTGCATCTTGGCAAATCCTTCTTCCGTGTAACTGCCCACGCCCAGGAACTTTTCTTTGTTATCCAGATAGTTGTGAATCACCAGGCCGACCTGGGGATCGAAAAAAGTTCCATGCTGCGCCATTGCGTCAAGATCTTCCTGCGTGGCGTACGTGCCGTGCTCCACCTCGGTGCAACCGGCGTTCGCCGCGGCGCGCACCGCCTC
>DASXIL010000303.1:0-9128 GCA_036497985.1 Candidatus Angelobacter sp.
TGTTTGATTCGCACCAGCCGTGCGGCCCGCAAGCTAACATGGCCAAGCTGCTGGCGGCGGACGCATCTTGGGAATCTGCCAATGCCACCGTGCAGACCTATGGCGGCTTCGGATTCGCGGAAGAATACGATGTGGAACGCAAATTCCGTGAAACGCGCCTCTATCAGGTCGCGCCGGTTTCCACCAACCTTATCCTTTCTTATATTGCCGAACACGTGCTGGGATTGCCGCGTTCGTACTAGCATGGGAGATCAACCATGACGATTAAACAAGGCTGGACCGGACGCGTTTTTGAGGATTTCGAAGTAGGTGACGTGTACCAGCATCCGCTTGGCCGCACCGTGATTGCCGCGGACAACATCTGGTTCACGCTGCTCACGCAGAATACAAATCCCATTCACTTTGACGCCTCTTACAGCGCGCAGACTGAGTATGGCAAGCCTCTGGTTGATTCCACATTCACTCTTGCGCTGGTTACCGGACAGTCCGTTGCCGACGTGTCGCAAAATGCCATGGCAAATCTGGGATGGGACGAAGTCCGCCTACCCAACCCCCTTTTTGAAGGTGACACCGTTTATTCTCGCAGTGAAGTTCTGGAAAAACGCGAATCAAAATCAAGGCCGAACGTGGGCATCGTAAAGGTCAGGACAATGGGGTACAAGCAGGATGGCAATGTTGTAATCGAATTTACCCGCACGATGATGATTTATAAACGCGGACACGTCCCGGTGATCCCGCAGCCCAAAATTGCTCCGTCCAAAAAATAAGCTGCTGTCAGGCCGCTTCGCGCGCGCCTTGCTGAAATCCTCGGATGGAAAATTCCAGTTGTTCCTGCAGGCTCTCGCCCACCAGCATCATGTCTCCAATGACCGTGCTTAGGTCCATGCGAATGAGGTTGTGTTGCAGCACAGCCGAGAGGACATGCTGGAGCAATCGCATTTCAATCACAACAAGTGGAATGCTGTACCCTTGCATGGCTCGCTCTTTTCCATGCGCTACCGCCGCTGCCTTTGCCCGCTCTGTCGTGATGTCAGATCCTTTATCTACCCGCTTTGCCATTTCATCAATTAGCAGAGGCAAGTGATCAATTCGGTCCTTGTCGCTGATTCGGATCGCTCCCAGTTCATGATGCGCTTTTACAAGCCTGAGCCACTCCTTGGTGATTTCGCTCAGGCTCTCCTCCATCAGGTCTGAAACCCGCTTGATCGGCCTGTCTGGAGGAACATGCCGGCGGTCCGCTAGCCGGTTCTGTATTGTATGAATCAACGTCGGGACATCGGTTGGCTTAAGCAGGTAATCATCCACCTGACTGCGAATGGCTTGCAACGCAGTGTCAAAATCCGGATAACCCGTAAGAATAAAGGTTGCGGCTTGCGGTTGGACGCGACGCATGGCGCTTACCACAGTAAAGCCATCTCCGGGCTGGCCGATATTCAGATCGGAAAGCAGCACTTCAAAAATCGCGTGGTTCATATGTTCCAGCGCTTCAGGAACGGTTGCTGCCGCAGTCACTTCAAACCCATGTTGTTCAAGGATCGGTTTAAGTGTATTGCGTATCCCCGACTCGTCGTCGACGAACAAAATCCGCGTCGCCATTTTCAACTCCAGCAACTTGGATGGTTTTTAAACCCTTATCGTTGGACACGCCCAAAGATTAAGTAGAGTTGCGCATCGCGTCAGATGTCCGGTTGGCAGGACGCTTATTGTACGAAAGGCCCATCCTCTGCAGATGGGCCTTTCGCATTGCAAGATATTGCAGACTTATTCCTGGTTCTTGAACGAATAGCCGATCGATACGCCAAAGCGGCTGGCATGTGAGCCGCTGAACTCAACGTTGTTATGCACTAAGTAGAAATGCGCTTCTGGCCGGATGAAAATTTTTGGAGTGACGTACAGCCGAATCCCTGCTCCAAATTGTCCCAGAAAGTGATTGCTGCTCACGAAATTCGTACACCCGGTGAACGAGCACTGGAAATTCGGCGTATAAAAGCGGACGCTCTCAGCTCCGATTCCGGCGGAAAGCTCCAATTGGGCACGCTTGCCGAGGGGTGGTGCATACACGGCATCCACGTCGTAGAAAAACGGACGGAACGGCAGTTGCCCCTGGTAAAGGTTCTCGCTGGCGCGGAAAGCCGCGTTAAAGCCGACTCCCAGGTTGTGATAGAAAAGAAAATCCAGGCCAAAAGTCGGATATGCTCCGCCGCCAATGGTCTGCAAAGTATCAGTACTTGCGGGGGCGGTTAAGCCGGAAACGCCGGCAGACAAATCAAATTGCTGCGCCTGCGCAGGGCTTCCCAGCAGAAAAATCAGTGCCAATGCCACTACAAAAAACGATAGTTTTTTCAAGTCACTCTCCAATCCGTGAAGGCTGGACGAGCTCAACGCTAAATCAATCCATCCCTCGATCTGTCACCAACTATGGGCGATTATCCTACCAGCGGCAAGCGATGTCCAGAATCCGATGGTATCAAGCTGGTTTCATGCTTTTGCTTGGATCCATCCATTTTGTTTTGTTAAGACCAGTCATAGGCCCGTCACACCCGCTAGCTGTTATTCTGGAAAATGATCTTCCTGGCCAAAGCAATTCTCTTTGATATGGACGGTGTGCTGATGGATTCCACTCCGTCCGTGGAACGCGTGTGGCGAACCTGGGCAGCCAAATACAAGCTCGATCCGGAACATGTCGCGTCTCGGGCCCATGGACGCCGCAGCATTGAAACCGTTCGCGAGGTGGCCCCGGAGCTGGATGCCGAAACAGAAAACATTGTGGTGGAGCAAATGGAAATTGATGACAAAGAAGGCGTAACGGCCCTTCCAGGGGCAGCGGCACTGCTTGCCCAGCTGCCTCCTGACCGATGTGCCATTGTCACCTCGGCAACGCGTCCGCTGGCGGTTGCGCGCCTTGGATATGCGGGCATTCCGGTTCCCCGCCACATCATCACCGCCAATGACGTCCTCCATGGCAAGCCCTCGCCCGAGCCGTTCCTGAAAGGCGCGGCGCTGCTTGGCTTCGATCCAGCTGACTGCCTGGTGTTTGAAGACTCTCCAGCAGGCGTTTCTTCGGCACGATCCGCCGGGATGACAGTTATCGGGCTGCAAACCACCTATCCGGCAAATCAACTCCAAGCCGCCCATGCCATCATTGGCAATCTGGCAGATGTGAAAGCAGGTTTGAACGATGGAAACATCGCTCTTGAAGTCGCGCCATTTCCGGTTGCGAAGCGCTGACGGCAGGCTAAGATTTTTTCTTCTTTGGCTTCTTTTTAGGAGACGCCTTCAGTTTCTGGCTTTCGATTGCGGAATTGGCGGAGATCTCACGCACTGCTTCTATCGGCATTCCCGTCCACCGCGCCAGGGCTTCCTCAATGTCCGCCTTCCCGACGACCTGCCTCTCCGGAATATCGTGTTTCAGGTGCAACTGCGCCAGCGCTTCACGCTGGGTCCGCTCTTCATCGGAATAAAAACGTGCTTTCTCAAATTCATGGTTTTCCACTGCATTCTCATGGCGGGCAGAAATAAATTTGAGTCGCTTTCTTGCCTCGACCACCTCTTCCGGCAGCACCGCTTTCTCCTGCTTCATCTTCACGTAAGCGCCGGCATCGTCAATTACATCAATGGCCTTGTCCGGCAGGGAATGATTTGCAACTAGGCGGTTAGAGAGGACCACAGCTGCAGTGATGGCCTCATCGGTAAATTGGACGGAATGAAACTTTTCAAAGCGATCTTTCTCAACTTGCAGGATTTTGATAGCTGTCTCTACGGTTGGTGCTTCCACCTTTACAGCAAGAAAACGCTCGTTCAGCCACGGCGCTTTCTCCAGCGCCGCATGATGTTCCGCTGTCGTGGCAGATGCAATGCATCTGACTTTTCCGCTCAACAGCGCAGATTTGAGCAGCAGGGTAATTTCGTGTGCGCCACTTTCCGGGCCGGCCGCGAGCAATGCGTGCAGTTCATCGAAAAAGAACAATGTGTCCTTTTCCGCTTTGATCATTTCCGCTGTAATCGCGTTCAGAAACTCAGTAGAGCGTCGGCTATGCTGGGCCGCCGTAACAATCATCGCCAGATCGATGGAGACAAATAGCTTGCCCTGCAGAAACGCCGTTGCTGCGTTATCTGCCACACGCTGGACCAGTTCCTCCACTATGGTCTTCTTGCCGACTCCCGGCTCGCCCATCAGCACCACGTTATTTTTGTTCGAGCGGCCAAGAATGTGGACCATCTGCTCGAATTCTTTTTCCCGTCCGATGAGTGGTGGCCGGCGTTCTTCCCTTGCGATTCGCGTCATGTAGCCGCTGAATTCTGAGAGCAACACGAAGACTTTAGGGGCTATCTCCTGGGGTTCCTGCATGCTACGGGCAAGCTCTTCCCGCACAGAGGACAGACGAACACCATGTTCGTTCAGAATCCGTGCGGCGAAACATTTCTCTTTACGGAGCAATCCCAACAGCAGATGCTCTGTCCCGATATGTTTGTGGAAAAGTCGCTCGGCCTCTTCCGCGGCATAGATCAGCACGCGCTTTGCTTCCTCGCTCACCGGCAAGTCCACTGAGGTGGAAACTTTTTCACCTTTAACCGTGGCAGCTTCAATGGTCCTGTAAATGTCCTCGGTCTTGGCAGGCAGAAAACGATGCGCCAGGTTTTTGTCTTCACGCAGCAGACCGAGCAACAGGTGTTCCGTCTCAATTCTGGGGCTGCCGAACTGGCTGGCCTCATACCGCGCAAAAAAGATTACGCGCCGCGCCTTCTCGGTATATTTTTCAAACATCGCTGTTCCTCTTGCAACTGGCGCTACACATTGTACAAACTTGACGTAGAGATCGCTGGGGTTGGGAATTCGTTTTCTTCTTCGCTTTTTTCCGTGTCTCCATGCCTCGGTGGCGGATGTTTTCTCTTGCCCGAATTGAGAGACTGGTTTTGACAAAGCGGAGAGCGCTCGCCGCCGCAATCGTCGGCTCCCATATACAATTCTTCTATCTCATTTGAGGAGCAAAATAACTCATGCAACGCAATGCAAGCGCACATTGGAGCGGTGGATTGAAAGACGGTAAAGGCACGCTTACCTCTCCCAGCGGAGTACTGAAGAGCACGCCTTATTCTTTCGCCACGCGTTTTGAATCGCAACCGGGCACCAACCCGGAAGAACTGATTGCCGCGGCCCACGCCGGCTGTTTCAGCATGGCCCTTTCAGCCCAACTCGGCAATGCCGGAATGACCGCGCAGTCCATTGACACCACAGCCACTGTCACGCTCGAGAAGCTGGATTCCGTCTTCGCGGTCACCTCGTCCCACCTGCAAGTCAAAGTGAAGATCCCCGGCGCCGATAAAGCCAAATTCGAGGAAGCTGCCAAAAACGCCAAGGAAGGCTGCCCCATCTCCAAGCTACTGAATGCAAAAATCACCATGGACGCGCAATTGGAAAACTAACTCCCCCCACTGGCGAAGCCTGCGCTAACAACGGCGCGGGCTTCGCGTCTAAACTCTCGGCTCCCTCGTCTACAAAACTTTTCCTGGAGGACTCTATGCGCAGGAACTTCGCGCTTACCCCTGTATTCATCGCAGTTGTTTTCGCCACTATTGGGCCATGCGCAATCCGCTGTGCTTGATCTGCCGCGTGACAGCCAGCATGCAAAGATCATCCAACGAGTCGGCATTACTGACATCACCATCAATTACCATCGCCCGCTGGTAAAGGGCAGAAAAGTCTGGGGCGGCCTTGTGCCCTACGGTCAGGTGTGGCGCGCGGGCGCCAATGAAAACACGACGATCGAATTCACCGATCCGGTGACAGTGGAAGGCAAGCAGCTGGCCAGGGGAATTTATGGCCTGCACATGCTGCCAACGGAGAATGAATGGACTGTCATCTTTTCCAAGGCTGCGACTGCCTGGGGCAGCTTTACCTACAACCAGTTGGAAGATGCTCTCCGCGTCACGGTGAAATCGCAGACGGCGGAAATGAAGAAGCCCTGGCTTATGAAGTGGATGATGTCACCCCAAACTCGGCAGTCATCGCGCTACGCTGGGAAAAAGTTGCGGTGCCATTCAAGGTGGAGGTCAACACCAATGAGATCGTCGCCCAGAACCTGCATTCGCAACTGCGCGGGCTGGCGCAATACACGTGGGACGGATGGGACGATGCGGCTACTTATTTCCTGACCAACAAATACAATCTGGAAGAAGCACTGAAATATGAAGAGCGGTCGATCGGAGTGGAAGAGCGGTATGACAATCTGATGAACAAGTCGCGGATTCTCGACGCAATGAACCGCAAAAACGAGGCTACCGTCGCCCGCAACAAAGCGCTTGGGATGGCCAGCATTACGCAGCTCCACACTTACGGCCGCCAACTGCAATTGGCCGGCAAGCAGGATGAGGCGTTTGCGGTCTTCCGCAGCAACATCAAAAAAGATCCCAATCACTGGCTGGTCCGCACAGAAGCCGCGCGGCTCGCTGTGGCCAAGGGAGATTACTACGGCGCAACAAAGGAAATGAAACTTGCGCTGGCTGCTGCTCCTGATCCGGCAAAACCGACGCTTGAGGGCTTCGTAAAGCGCTGGAAGCGAAGCAGGACATTAATAAATAATTTGAACGCAAGTTGCGGAGTGTGTGAGATCCAGCCCGGGCGTTAGCCTCTTATCACGGCGCCACGAACGCCGATTTTAGGAGGGAACCATGGCTGGATTTCGCGTTTTACCTATCGACTCTAAACTTGCTGAAGTGGTCCGCAGCACACTAAAATCTCCGCACTGCCCATGTGGAACGTGCCACTGGCTACGGCCCTTGCCGCGCATGTTTGAAACAGTTTCGGGCCAGCGAAGAAGATCGCATTCTGTTTACCTTTAATCCATTCCACGGCCTCGATGAATATCCTTCGCCTGGCCCAGTCTTCATTCATGCCACTCATGCCCCAGTTATGACGAGCCGCAAGTCTTTCCCGACGAATTGCGATCTCTCCCTCTGACGCTGGAGGCCTACGGCGAAAATCGCTGGATCATCGCTCGCGAACGCCCATCGGCAGCTAAGATTGAAAGCTCCGTGGAGCGACTCCTGCAAACCAGCGGCGTTCGTTACATTCACGTTCGCAACACTGAAGCTGGATGCTTCATTGCCCAGATCGAGCGTGATTTCGATGCAGTGGAGAACCACAGCTGAATACGCACTCTTGGCCCAGGAATGCATGACACTTGCAGACTCGCCTCTGCGCTATCATGGATGCGATCCATGAATCCCGCAGGGAGACTTTCTCGTCATGCGTAGATGGTTATGCACCTTCACCTTGATTGGCATTCTTCTGCCGTCCGGCTCCGCTGTCGGTCAAAAAGCTTCCGCGCCATCGCCCGGACCTATGGCTCTACAGGTCCGGTCTGAATTTCTATACGCCTGGAATGCTTACAAGCAATACGCATGGGGGCACGATGAGCTCATGCCTCTGAGCAAGGGCCATCATGACTGGCACAGCAAATCTCTGCTCATGACGCCCGTGGATGCCCTGGACACCATGATCATCATGGGATTGACCGACGAAGCCGACAAGACGCGGGAATTGATCGCGACAAATCTCTCCTTTGACCAGGACATTGAAGTCAAGAATTTTGAAATCACCATCCGGCTTTTGGGCGGATTGCTGAGCAGCTACCAGATGACCGGCGACAAACGACTGCTGGACCTGGCAGACAATCTTGGGAACCGGCTGCTGCCCGTTTTCAACTCGCCAACCGGCATGCCTTACATGTTCGTAAATCTCAAGACCGGCAAAACACGCGGCGCGGAGAGCAATCCCGCGGAGATCGGCACACTGCTGCTTGAGTTCGGCACGCTCAGCAAGCTGACCGGCAAGCCGATTTATTACGACAAGGCCAAAAGTGCCGTGGTGGCGTTATACAGCAAGCGATCAAAGATCGGGCTGGTCGGTTCTACCATCAACGTTGAAACCGGCCAATGGATTGACACCACCAGCCACATCAGCGGAGGAATTGATTCTTATTACGAGTATCTGCTCAAGTCATGGCTGCTGTTTGAAGACAAAGATTGCAAAAAGATGTGGGAAGCCAGCGTGAAAGCCGTGAACAAATATCTGGCCGATAACACCCGCAATGGCCTGTGGTACGGGCAGGTAGACATGAATACCGGTAAGCGCATTTCCACGCAGTATGGCGCGCTTGATGCGTTCTTTCCCGCAGTGCTTGCGCGCTCCGGCGATCTGGATCGCGCCCGTAAATTGCAGGAATCGTCCTACAAGATGTGGACGACTTTTGGGATTGAGCCGGAAACGCTGGACTATAGCACCATGAAGGTGACATCTCCGGGATATCAATTGCGGCCGGAGATTATTGAGTCCGCCTATTATCTGGCTTTTTATACCAAAGACGAGCGCTACCAGGAGATGGGATCCACTTTTCTGCTGAGCCTGGTCCGATACTGCAAGACGGACGCCGGATATGCCGCGCTGAGCAATGTGGAAACCAAGGCCAAGAAAGACAGCATGGAAAGTTATTTTCTGGCAGAGACGCTTAAATATCTTTATTTGTTGTTCGCGCCGCGAGGAACACTGGACCTGAATAAAGCGGTATTCAATACGGAAGCGCATCCGCTCCGGAACACCTGGTCAAATCAAGCTAAAGATTTTTAGAGTTAAAAAAAGTGTTACAGGCGGCATGCCCAGGTAATTGCTTTTGGTACTGGGCCGTAAAGTAATTCAGAAAAAAGAGATAAAAGGACATCCGGACGTAAGAAAAGGCTTGGAGGCACCTTTCCCGGAAAACGCCACAGCCGATGTCCTTTTATCTCACCCACCATACTTCTTCTCCGCAAAGCTCATTTGCTAACCGGCACCAGCGCCACTACTTCACCACCGACCCATTTACCCAGCGCGTCGCTCTTGTCAGCTCGTCTGCCTATTCTTATAGCAAGATCAAGACCAAACGTGGATACACGTAAGCTGTTGACAATAAAGGAGCATCTCTGAGGAAAGAAGGGCCTTGTGACAAGTTGGCACAGGCAGTTGCGCCATGTGCCCACCACTTTTGTCACAGGGCTTCAGTAGCGGGCTATTCGGCGGCGTTTGATCGCCGTCTTAACAGCATTTCAAGACGTTCAGGCCGAGGCTTTGCTTCAGTACCGTCCCGAACGCC
>DASXIL010000304.1:0-7152 GCA_036497985.1 Candidatus Angelobacter sp.
CCGACGCACAAACAGACCTATTAAGGCCAGAAGCAAAGGATATCCGGCATAGACATAAAACAACAAAACGGCGGCCAGCCAGAACGCTATTCTGGCTCCGCTCACGACACCAGCTCCGAATTGGCCTATCACAATCGCTGCCATGCTTTCCTACAAATGCAGTCCTTACCGAATGCAGACAACGTCAGCTTTCGTCTTCCCTGTCTGCCCGACCTGAGCCATTGACTTCCGCGGGGTCTCGCGCATGGCCGATTCGAGGACGGATTCAGCCGACTGCTTGTCGAAGTACATGCGCTGCCAGACTTCAATCATCAGGAGCGCCCAGATTTTCAGAGCATTGTCCCGGCGATTTTCCGCATGATCGCGCAAGAGCTTCTGCACCGCGTCAGGACGGAACAACCCTCGCTTCTCGATTGCCACAGGCGAAAGAAATTCTTTGATCACGGGCTTGAGTTCGCCATTGATCCACTGCGGCAACGGCGGATTGAATCCCATCTTTTTCTTGGTGAGCACTTCGCGGGGCAGAATGTCCCGCATGGCCTGCCGGGTGATCCACTTGGTGGTCATGTTGCGGACTTTCAGGCGCTGCGGAACCTGCATGGCAAACTCCAGAAGCCGATAGTCGGTAAAGGGCGCTCGCACCTCAAGCGAGTTGGCCATCGACATGCGATCGGCATATTCCAGGCAATTGCAGCAGAGGAACGACGCAGAATCGACATAGCCCAAACGGCTCATTGGATCCAGCTTTGCCCCACGGCGGAAGAACTGGCGCAGGAAATCTCCTGAGTTGCGTCCGCCTACCGACGCGGAGAAGTCGGGCGTATAGAGTTCCTGTTTCTCACTCTCAGAGAAATAGCCAACCCAATCAATGTACATATCTTCTTCAGCCTGCCAGGCCGATTGCGCAAACTCGCGAACGCGGCGGAAGCCGTGGCGTCCATCGGTGGCGTCATTCATGAAACCGGACAATCGCGAAACCAAACCCCTGGTCACAAACTGTGGCAACTGGCGGTAACGACGAGCCATGGCAGCACCGGCATAGCGAACATAGCCACCAAAAAGTTCGTCACCGCCGTCGCCAGAGATGGCTACAGTGACGTGCTTCCGCATCTGTTTGGTGATGATGTATTCAAGAATTGCCGTGGGATTGCCAAACGGCTCGTCGAAGTGCCGAACCACGTCAGTCATGTAGGCCGCACAGGCTTCGTCCGCCTGCAGAATGTGGTGCTCGGTGTTGAATCTTTCGGCCACCAGTTTAGCTACTGGCTGCTCGTCATAGAACTTGCTGTTCTGGAATCCGATGGTAAAAGTCTTGACCTGTTCCGGGCTGTTCTTTACGGCAAAGGCGGTAATCGCGCTGGAATCGAGGCCGCCGCTCAGGAAGAGTCCAAGAGGCACGTCACTGATCATGCGCAGCTTGACGGATTCTTCCATCAATTCGCGCGCGTGATCGATCATCTCCGCTTCCGACATTTGCAACGGTGTGGCAGCGGTCTCGGCGGCGTCCCAGTATCTCCATTCACGGCGGTGCACATCGCCCTCAGAATCGACCATGATTTCCATGGCCGAACCGGGCGCCATCTTGCGCACATGCTTGAACGCGGTAGAGGGATAAGGGAAGTACAAATACGTGAGATAGTCGTGCATGGCCACAGGGTCGAGTTCCGCAGGCACGTCGGCCTGAAGAATGGCTTTGATCTCTGAGGCAAAAACGAATTTGCGACCGGCGTCGATATGCGAATAGAAGAGCGGCTTCTTGCCCAGATGGTCCGTGGCCAGCAGCATGCGGCGATGGCGATTGTCCCAAATGGCGAATGCAAACATGCCGCGCAGCTTCTTCACCACTTCAGCACCCCACTCTTCATAGCCGTGGATGATGACTTCAGTATCGGTGTGCGAGCGGAAGGTGTGGCCGGCGGCAATCAACTGCGTGCGCAATTCCTGGAAGTTATAGATTTCGCCGTTGAAGATAATCCAGATAGACTCATCTTCATTGCACATTGGCTGATGTCCGGCGGCTGAAAGGTCGATAATGGACAGCCTGCGGTGCTGCAAGCTTACCCATACGGAGCCGTTGGACAAAGTGAAATATTTAAGCCCAGCGTCGTCCGGGCCGCGATGATTGAGCTCCAACCCGCATTTTTCGTCTGCCGGTGAGCTGCCGATTTGTCCAAAGATTCCACACATAGTATTTTTCCTTACACCAACGCAGGCTCTTCTTCACGCTCCCAAGGCAACGGCTCCGGCGGTGCTTCCGCGGCGACTGCCAAAGGCTCTTCCTTGCGCTCGCTTTCGATCATTTGCCCGCGCACAACACATGCCAGCATGACCCAGAGAAAACCATTTACTTCCACATACAGCCAGCGATCGCCAAAGAAATTCACGACGAAGACACAGGCCATCAAGAGAGAGAAGCCCAAACCGACAGACTGAAGAAATGGATCCTGAGCGGTCCTGTACAGCTTGACTCCCAGCCGCGCCATTTTGGCCAGAAGAAAGAGGAAGAGCATCAGCCCCAGGACGCCGGTTTCCACCAGAACTTTCAGGAAGTAGTTATGCGTGTCAGTGTAAATTCCGACGCGATGCTGCCATTCATAGGTATCAAAACCGGCTCCGAGCGCGGGATTCTGGTGAAACAGGTTCATGGCGTCATCCCACAGGACAACGCGGTCCTGCGCTGACGTATCAAGCTGTTGCTCATTCTTGTCATAGGTCATGAGCACGCGTTCCTGTACGGAGGTCGGCACAAAGCTTTGCCAGCTGAACAGGAAAACAGCGAGCGCAACGAGCACCCAGCGTTGCCTGACTAGTCCGAGAAAGAACAAACCGACGAGAATTCCTGCGTAGGCTTCGCGGGAGTAAGAAAACAGCAGACAATACGCGCTGAAGGCGAACAATCCCCAGAGAGCAACCTTGATAGATTTGCGCTTTTGCAAAGCGCTCAGCCCCAGTACAAATAACATGAACTCGGCTTCAAATGTGGCCACGCCATTCACGCCGGCATAGCCCAGAGCGCCGCCATCACGCACGTCGTACGAGAAGTGCGACGTGTCGCGGTCACTCATGGTACCGTAATAACCTTTGTTCACGGCCAGCACGGAAAGACACATGAGTACGACGATAATCTTGATCTGTTTTACATCCTTGATCACGCTCACAGTGACGGCAAAGATGATGAACATGACCATGTAATTCTTCCAGTTGGAGAAACGCGGATCGCCGATGGAAAGCGGCATTTCTGTATTCAGGAAGAATGCGCCACGCCAGAGCTGGACGTAGCAGAAGACGCCGAAGATGATAAGGAATTTGTTCATCGGCGTTTTGGCGAAGCGGAAGCCGCCTTTAAAGACAGCGCCCAGCACGACGCCCAGCAAGAGCATGTCGATGAGTTTGTTGCCGAGAGGAAAATCAAGAATACGATAGCGAATGGTCTGCAGAGGCAACAGCGGGACCAGAAAATATAGCCCCGCCTGTGGCTTCCAGAAAAGGGAAAGCAGAAAGGCTGTGACCGCGCCAATGTAGAGAGCCAGAGGGACGTATTGTTCCAGTCCAAAATGCATGGCTTAAGTCCTCTCCGTCATGGCGGGAATCGGTTTGAGAGCCGGTTCGCTGGAAGAATGAAGCCAGCCCGTGAGTGCTGCCCAAATACTGGTAAGCAACTCGCGCACGCGCAGATCGATAGCAAAAAGGATTGCGGCGTACAGCACCAGGATGAGGCTTCCCTTCACTACCGCGCTAAGCAAAGGTGTTTCCACGGGCAACTGAGTAACCAGCCATGCCACGGCAGCGCCGGTTGTGGCGTATCGGGCAAAGGAAATGAGCTCGAGCTTATATGGCAGCACGCGCAATGACTGGTAAGCAAGAAATACCACGATGCCGGCATAGCTGACGGTGGTAGCAACCGCCGCGCCGACCAGGCCAATCCGCGGCAACAGGATGACGTTCATTGCTACGTTGAGAAAGCCGGCATAAAAAGTTGCTGCCGCGATCTTGGCGGCACGCTTGTGGATCATGAGACCCGGACGGAAATAAATGGTCACAGCGGAGAGCACCAGCCCAATCACCAGAAATGGCAAGAGCGTGTGCGCTTCCTGAAATTTTCGTGAGGCAAGCAGGACGATCACATCGCGCGAGGTCACGATGGCCACGCATACGACTGCGACAGCAACGAAAATGAATTGATCCAGGCTCCGGGAAAGAAAATCCTGCAACACCTTTTTGCCTTCAGTATTCCAGAGGCGCATGCAGATGGGAAAAAGCGCCATTTGCAGAGGAGCCATCATCACGTCCTGAAGATAGATGGCGATGCCATAGGCGGCGGCGTAAAAGCCAAGCGCTTGCGCACCAAGATAATGCTGGATAAAAAAGCGGTCGCCGGAGTCGAGGACGAACCATGAGATTTCCGCAGCCATCAATGGCAGCGAGAAGGCAGCCGCGGTGCGTAGGAAACCCACGTCGAACATGCTGGGAGAAAGCAGCTGCCGCCGACTGAGAACGGGCACATACTGAAGGAGAATGATGCCCTCAACGATTACGAGTCCAAGGAAGAAGGCAAAGATAGTCTTCTGCCAGAAAAACAATAGCGCGCAAATCACGCCGATGGTGAGCGCTTTTTGCAGGATGTCCATGCCATTGAAGAGGCGCGTCTTGTTTTCCATCTGCATCAGGTTCATCTGCATGGAGCGGAGCGAGCGGATCATCACCAGGCTGCACGCCAACAAAAGTGTGCTGGCGGCGGTGATTCCCAGAAAACGTCCCGCGCCAAGGAGCAGTGCGGCGACAAACAGCAGAGTCAAGACCAAGGCCAGAATTGCGGTGCTGTAAAACAGCGTGGAGTAGTAGCGGCGCAGAGTATCAGCGCTGGTAGCAGGCTCGCCTTCAGGGTAATAGCGCTGAACCGAATGCTGAAAACCGAACTTGGACAACACAGTCAAAAGCAGGACGGTGTTGGTAATCAGGTTGATGACGCCATATTCAGCAACGGAAAAGACACGCGTGAAGACCGGGAAGGAAATGAATCCCAGGAGCATGACAACCAATCGCCCACCGAGGTAGTGGGACGAGTGGCGATAGAGTGTCTTGAGTGCGCTCATGGAAGTTCCAGCCACGAAGTTTCCCTGCCATTCCGGGCGAATCGTTTTCTCGTGCCATAGGATTGCCGCATTTTCGTTCTGTCTAGCGTCGGCCCTACTTACAAAATCGAATGCAACTTTAGAAACAATCCTGCTTCAAGAGCGCAACCAATCAGCGAAATCACCACAGCAATGACGGCGAACCGGATCGAACTGCGCCGGTCAGCCGCAGATTGGAGTTGAGGCACAACCGCCAGAAGCGCGACGTTGGCGGGCAGCATTGCTTTGAGTTCGCGCTCAATCTTAACGGTGCTGTTCATCATGTCTCCCAGATAAGCCAGGCCCAGGGACATTGCAAGAGCACCGAGGAATGCTCCTATAAACATTAGACCGCGCTTGGGTTTGAACGGCTTTTCCGGCACCTGCGCCAGATCGAGAATCGTGAAGTGCTCAGCTTGCTGCTTTTTTTCCAGATCAGCAGCCATGCCAGCAGAAAAAGTCTTATCGAGTAGCGACTGGTAATGGTCTTTAGAGACGCTGTAATTGCGATTCAATTCGGCCATTTCCTGCTCGCGAACCGGAACTGCATCCACCTTGGAGCGATAGGAGGCCATCTGGCCGGTAAGGCGCTCTTGTTCCTGCGTGAGGCGTTTTGATTCACGATCGAGAAGCTGCAGCCTTACGGTCACGGCAGTGTTGTCCTGTACTTCAGCCACTACAGGCGGGTCTGGCGGGAGAGCTTTTAATCTGTCTTCCACGCGCTGCAACTGTGAGGCCGTATCCACTACTTCAGGGTGGGCACTGGTATAACGGTTTTGTAAGTCCTGAAGCAGAGCGCGAAGCCGGCGCCGCTCGCCTTCCAGCTTGGCACGCTCAGTGACAACAGGAGTAGTCTTAGCTTCGCCAGTATTCGGACTCTCCAGGCCACGTGAGAGCAACGTGCGCTCCACTTCAAGGCGATTGAGAGCGTCAGCGTTGGCCTGGAATTGAACCTGCAGTTGCGTGAGCGCCTGCATATTTGCCGACTGCTGTTCCGGCATTTCACCCAGGTGACGCATCTTGAAAGCGCTCAAGCGGGCTTCCTGCTGTTCAAGGTTTTGCTTCGCTTCTTTGAGCTGAGCATCAAGAAATTCTGTTGTGTCCTGCGACTGCTGTTCACGGCTCTTGACGTTCCATTCAATGAAGCTGGCGGCAAGCTGATTGGCTACCTGCGCCACCTGCTGGCGCTGACGGCCTTCATACTCAATGGTAAACGCGCTTAATCCAGAAGAGGAGCCCTGCTTCACGGTGATGGTGATGTCCTTGCGCATCAGATCGATGAGTTCTTCACGCGAGATTTTTCCCCGCAGCTCAGGATAGAGGTGCATGTCATCGATAATCTGCTGCAGGCGCGTGGTGCTAAGGACCTGCTGCGTGATGGTCGTCAGGCGCTGGCCAGGATCGGAGTTTACGGTGTGGCTGACGTATTTCTCCGACACTTTCTGAGGATCGACGAGAATCGTGGTAGTGGCCTTATAGCGATCCGGCATGAGAAGCACAATCGCAAATCCCACAAGCGAAAGTATTACGGTGCCGAGAAAAATCCATCCGCGATAGTGCCGAACTGTATGCCAAAAGGCCCTCAGTTGGTTGGTGTTCTCGTTATTGGCTGCCTGATTCATTGTTCCTCCCGGACTCATTCATCCCTGACTAATGGCCTTACCGGAAATGCAGCGGAGCGGGATACCACTCCACGCCAACCACGGCATAGCTCAGATTTCCACTCACCAAGTTTCCACCGGCCCCGTGGAACGAACGATAACCCGCGCTCAAGCCCATGGAGTTCGTGACCTTGTAACGAACGCGGGGTGCAACATAGTATCCGTGGTAAGCAGGCACCACTGTGGTAATGGCGTCGCCACGAAGGTAGCCCGCGTCAGTGGTGAGTGTGAAACGGCCAAGACCCTTGGTAAAGCCCACTGTGGCGTCATCTTCCCAGTGGCTATCCAAACCGGCGATGGTAGTGAACTGGCGGCTTACACTGGCATAGATCCTGTCGCGATTGCCAAAATTCTTGACAATGTTGGCGCTGAAGTTGGCT
>DASXIL010000305.1:0-4104 GCA_036497985.1 Candidatus Angelobacter sp.
AGCGATGGATTTGCCGGCGCTTGGGGGATTGCCCGGTACAGTGATCTGGGATCCGAGCTTTGAATCGGGAATGAACCAAGCGATTTTTTCTTGGCACTTTGAGCCGCTGACGCAGGGTCTCAGTACCGCGTTTGATACTTCAGAAAAGCATTCAGGGAATCAATCTCTGCGTCTTACATTTGACGGCAAACACAACCCGAACCTGGATGCAGCTTGTATTCGTACTGGTGTGTCACCAGACACGAATTACCGATTTTCCGCGTGGGTAAAAACCAATGCACTGACTACTGACCATGGCATTGGGTTTCGCATCCATTCCTATGGGATGAAAGGCGAAGAGCCGGTCATCATCAGCAGGGAAATTTATGGGGCAAATCCCTGGACACTCGTTGATCTTCCATATCTGACGGGCCCCGATGTACATATGGCCATGGTTTGTGCCAGTCGAGAACGGAATCTGGATACGGAAGAGAAAATTTCGGGTACCGCGTGGATCGATGACGTGGATCTCGTTCCGCAGGCGCCGGAGCCACGCAAGAGATGAAACCGGTGCGCATCGGAATATTTATTTTGATCGCCTTCACGGTGCTGGCGTTTGGTGCGGTAGAGGAATGGTCGCAAGCAGTGCTGGAATTTGGTGCTGCGTTAATGCTGGTCTACTGGGCGATCCAACTTTATCTACGGGATTCCCCGCAGATGGTCGTGTCTCCTCTTTTTCTTCCCCTGGCAGCATTTGCATTCGTGGTTCTGGGACAGCTGATTTTTCACACAACTGCGTCGCAGTATCACACGAGGATCGAATTGCAGTTGTTGATTGCTTATTTGATCTTACTCCATTTGATGAGCCAGGTTTATCAACGGGGAAGCCACTGGCGAACGTTTATTTGGTTTCTGATGAGCTTGGGATTTTTTGTTTCACTCTTCGGTATCCTGCAGTATCTGACCTTTGACGGGAAATTATATTGGTTTCGTGAGCTGCACTATGGAGGGATCCCTTTTGGTCCGTACGTAAACCGGAACCATTTCGCGGGGTTTGCGGAGTTGGTGATCCCTTTGGCCGTCGTCCCGATGGCCTTGGGCATGGTGCGGCGGCAGAGACTGCCGCTAGTGGGCGTTTTCGCCGTAGTGCCGACGATGGCTCTTTTTCTTTCTGCTTCGCGCGGAGGAATCATTAGTTTCGCGGTGGAACTTCTGATTCTCTTCATGTTGATGCTGATTCGGAGAATTCGCACAAAGTACATGCTAGCCACTGCGGTCATCGTGTTGGTTGCCCTTCTGGGGCTTTCTTTGATTGGGGTTCAGCGCGTTTTGGACCGGTTCGTCAATTCGAAGACAGCGGAAGTGACGGCGGGTAAACGTCCGGCCATGCGGCATGATACTTGGAGGATCTTTCTGGATCATTCTGTAATCGGTACGGGGCTGGGTACTCTGCAAATCGTATTTCCTCCCTATGACAGTCTTTATGATGGGCGGGTGGTGAACCATGCCCACAACGATTACTTGGAACTTCTGGCGGAAACCGGGGTTTTAGGAGGCTTATGTTGTGCGTGGTTTCTGGGCGTGCTGTTCCTTGAGGCTTTGAAGTGGTTCCGGAAATTGCAGACTTCGTTCAATTCCGCAATAAACTTAGCTGGCTTACTAGGATGCTGCGGAATTCTGGTTCACAGTCTGGTCGATTTTAATCTGCATATACCTGCAAATGCCTTATTGTTTTTTGTAGCCGCCCATCTAGCCACCGCCAAAATCCAAACAGAGTCCGCCACCATGCCGAAGGGAGTCTCCCGTCGTCATAGGGCCTCAAAACAGTCGAGAATTGGCGCTGAACAGCCTGTATAATGATACGGGGGAAAGAGTTATCTTGATCGGAACGATGGAACGGTTATGGCGCAGCTGCCTCATGTGTAGCTCGGCCATGGTTCTTTTTTGTGCTTCAACATGCCTGTACGCCCAGGATGTGTCAATTGTGGGGAGCCCTCAGCAAGCCAACGATCGCATTAAAACCTTGACCATGGGGAAACACGGCGTCGAGCACGATTATGTAATTGGAAGTGGCGATCTGTTGGCGATAACTGTATTCGATGTTCCAGAGTTGACACGCGAGGTACGCGTTAGCCAAACGGGCACTATCAGTATTCCTCTGATTCCGGCGCGGCTCACCGTAACGGGCTTGACTGAGCTGCAAGCGGAGCAAAAGATTGCCGAAGTGCTCGAAGCAAATGGATTGGTCAGTCACCCGGAAGTCGGGGTGATGGTGAGAGAGCATAAGAGTAAACCCATCACAATTGTTGGCGCCGTTACGCATCCCATGGTTTACGAGGCAGATCGAACGGTAACGCTGCTTGAAGCCCTTGCGGAAGCTGGTGGAGTCTCGAACGATGCCGGGGATACGGTAATCGTTGCGCGTATACCGGCTGTGTTCGAGGAGGTCGATCCGAAGGTGATTGTGGATCCGCCTGCGCCTGGGGCTGGTGTGACAACCGATCCAAAGGGCGAACCGCCAGGGATAAGCGCAACTGGTGTGCCTCAGACTGCACAAAAAAATGGGACAGTGTTCCCACCGAATATAGAAGTGACCCAAAATCCCCCTATACCCAAAGATAAGACAATAACGACGGTAGATGCCAGCAGCACGAATCCGAGGAACACGTACACGATCAATTTGAACGAATTGCTCGAGACCGGTGACGTGCGCAATAACATAGTGCTGGAAGCTGGCGATGTGGTGACAGTACCGCACGCCGGAATCGTCTATGTGCTAGGCGCGGTAAACCGTCCCGGGGGATTCGTGATGGCAAACGACCGGACGGCGCTTACCACAATGAAAGTATTATCGCTGGCTGGCGGCCTTACGAGAATTGCCAAGCTGAAACATGCCTACATCATTCGTACCAATGATCAGGGAAAGCAGACCCAGACAGAAGTTGATTTGAAAGAGATTTTGAATCGCGAAGCGGAAGATATACAGATGCACGCAAGTGACATTCTTGTTATCCCGGACGACCGAACGAAGGAAGCGCTCTACCGTACAGCAGAATTGGCTATAGGAATTGGCGCTGGCGTGGCGTTGTACCGGCTGGCGTATCACTAAAAGAAAGCAGCTATGACTGACGAACCAAAATTTACCCCGCGCTTGCCTGAACCGTCGAGGCAGATCGAGGTCTTGAGCCCGTCGCGCGCTCAGGCAATTGACCTTTCGCCGCGTGAACCGCACTTGTACGACTATTTACTCATTTTGCGGAAGCACCAGTGGCTGATTCTATCTTTTATGTTGGCAGTGGTCACTATCGTAAGTGTCGCAACTTTCCGCATGCATCCCGTTTATGTGGCGACAGCCAAGATTGAGATTGACAAGGAAAACTCCAGCATGCTGCCGTTTCAAGGGGCTGATTCCTACGATTACCAGATGGATATGGACAACTACATTGAGACGCAGACGAGAATTCTTACGAGTGAGACCATGGCGTTGCAGACCATTCGCAATAGTGGGCTTGCGGCTCACCCCGATTTTTCAAATGGCGGCGTGGTTTCGGAAGCGATCGCCACAGGTAGCTTAGCGAACCAGAAACGCCCTCCCGAGATAGCGGCGTTCCTTGGTAGCCTTGGCGTGAAACGCATTCCCAACAGCCGGTTGCTAGAGGTCAGCTTTGAATCAACGGACCCGGTGCTCGCCGCACGCATCCTCAATGCACACCTGGACAATTTTAAAGCGCAGAACATTCAGAGTCGCTATGACGCCACTGCGGAGGCATCGACATGGCTTGCGAGCCAATTGAGTGACCTGAAATTGAAAGTGGAAAAATCGGAAACCGACCGCATTAATTACGAGCGGCAAAATCAGATTTGGAGCGTGGATAACGATAGGAACAACATGACCACGCAGAGACTTTCGGATCTAAATAAAGAGCTGACAGACGCTGAAAGCGACACGCTCAAGAAGCGTGCCCTGTATGAATACGCAGAATCAGGAGCACTCGATGCGGTGCCCCAGCTTCGCGACAACAACATATTACAGGATATGCAACGCAAACGCGGCGATCTTTCCGTTCAGTATACCGATGCGGTCAATCAGTACGGTCCAAATTTCCCAAAGGTACAACGCATCCA
>DASXIL010000306.1:0-2544 GCA_036497985.1 Candidatus Angelobacter sp.
CGCTGGTAAAGAAGCTGGGATCTGAGCTGGAGCTGCTGTCTCCGGCGTTGCAGCAGCTGTTCTTGCAGGACCCGATTTCTTTTGTGCAGTCGAACAGCGTTCCGCCTGAGGTCAAAGCGCTTCTGGACGCGCAGGTACCGATCAATACGTCGATTTCTGCGTCGGCGCAGCTGCGCATGGGGAAGAAGCTGAGCCTGAATCCCAATTTTGCTTTTGCCCGCGCCTCCAACGGAAAGACCGATTCCTGGACGCCGTATGTTGGATACTCGCTGGCTTATCAGGTGCGTCCATCGCTTGATTTCAATTCCGGCCTGACGAATATTTGGGTCCTGGGCAATACGGCCAATACCGTCCAGCGCACCACGCTCATGTATTTTGGTTTTACCAAGCGATTCAGCGCCATGCCCGGAGCGATCATCCCCACGCGCAAAGCCGGGCGGCTGATTGAAGGCCGCGTCTTCCGTGACAACAACGTGAACGGCACGTTTAACTTTGGCGAACAAGGGCTGGTGGGTCTGCGCGTACGGTTGGATGACGGCGAGGTTACAGAAACCGACGAGCAAGGCCGATATAAGTTTACTGACGTTAGCCAGGGCGAGCATATGGTGTCGCTGTCGCTGACGCAGTTTGCCGGGCCCGTGCGCATGACCACGAAGAACCAGGCGTCTGTCGATTTGATCCGGCAGAAGATTGGAATGGTGAATTTTGGCGTTGTCGATTTTGCCCGGGTCACCGGAAGCGTATTCAACGACCTGAATCTTGACGGCAACCGAACGCCCGATGCGAAAGGTCTTTCCGGCGTACACCTGACGCTGGATGATGGAAGGACGCACCGCAACATTGTTGCGCAAGAGACCGGCGAGTTTGAGGTGGATGACGTGCCTCCCGGCGACTACCGGGTCACCGTGGATGCGAGCACGCTGCCGGCAAACTATTCACTGCCGGAAGACACTTTCACCCTGCATGTAATGCCGGTTTCCACCGTAGTTGAAAATATTCCGGCGCGGGCCATGCGTTCAATTGCGGGAAGAGTATTTGTCAAAGTCCTGGCGGAGTCCGCGGCCCAGCCGGCTGACAATGGCAAGCTGAAGATTGGCGGAATGCCTCCCGGATCAGTGCGCAGCCAGCGCGGCGGCCAGGCCGCTGGAAGGGCGGGCCAGCAATCAGGGCGTTTCCAACAAGGCACCAGCGGGCCTAATATCGCAGGCGAGTACAACCTGGTGGCGTTAGGCGGAGTGCAGATAACGGCTGGCCATACCGTGGTCAAGACGGATGCGCTGGGAAATTTCCTGCTGCGTGATCTGCCGGCGGGTGACCTGACCGTGACGTTGGTCCCCATAAAAGAGTTACCGCCGGGAATGAAAGTCCCAGTTGGGCAGGTTAAGTTGCCGCCGGAGCCAATCCAGGTGCAGGGCGCAACCATCGTGATCAGCAATCCGGAACTGGCGCCCTATCTGGTAGATGCGCCGAAGCAGTAATTCGATCGGCTCACCTTTTTCCGTGAAATAAAAAGAAGAGTTCAATCATCAGGATCAGCACCACGATAAATTCCAGCAGGAATGCGCGTGCCTGATGAAATTCTTCGATCATGAAATCGTAGAGTTCGTCGGCGGTCCGCAGCTTTTCATGTACCAGCGCCTGATAGTCGGTAACGCCGATCTTGACGGCGCAAAGTTTATAGACCCGGGCAAAGAACATGTCGCCCGCAAACTTAAGCGCGTTATTGGTGCGCTCTGTCAGTTCGGTTACATCCAGCAGCATGGTGCGCAAGCGCGCGGCAGCAAACCGCATGCGCCATCCGTAAAGCAAACCTTTGCGGGTTTCCACAATGTCATAAACGCGCTCAAGCTCGCGGGTCAATATTTCGTCATAGTGCCGGAATTGCAGCAGCTGCGAGTTGGCGTATTCCAGCAGCCTGATTGTGGGTTCGCCGCCCGCGCGTGTATCGAAAATAAAGGCTGCATTCCATCCAGCAACGATAAGGTCATTCGGGTAGTACGACATGTAGCCCTGGAGTACTTCCGCGCGCTCCTGGTCAGCCAGCGGCGTTACTTCTCCGCGGACGATCTGGCTGATTTCTTTCCCATGTTCCTGCAAAAGCGCCGCGCCGTTGGTTGTGCCGGCGACGGAATGCAGATGAACTACGGCGTAGTCCTCGCTGAGCCAGTTTGCATAGGGCTTTACCAGCGCCGCGTGGACCGTCTTTAGGCGTTCCCGGATGGTGTTGCGGCACAGTTCGTCAAAAACAGTGCCTGAAACCCAGCTTCCGGCGAGTTGCTGAAGTTCTTCCAATGAGCCGGAAAATGCAAAGCGCAGGAGCACGCTTACAACACCGTAATCGTAATACTGGAGTGTAACCTCAAAACGCTCGCCGGTGGAGAGAGAGAGCGGCGGCAGGGGCTCAATCACCGGAGGCCGCTCAAACCGCACATGTGCCGGCGTGGACGATTTGAATGTTGTGGAGAGTGGCGTGCCGCCTGTGAGAGACGGAAGATCAGAGAGCCTGATCTCCTCAGCAAGGTCGTACAAATTTAAAACGACGAT
>DASXIL010000307.1:0-5509 GCA_036497985.1 Candidatus Angelobacter sp.
GTTAAAGGGCTGGTTCAGGACTTGCTTCAAAGAGATCAGAGGAGTTTGTCCGATGATTGCTGTGATTCCTTCACCCAACTTTTTCATAGCAATGAAAACTGCTTTCAGGATTTAGTCCCGGAGGTTGCGTCGCTTGGTCAGGAATAGGCCTGTTTGGCCTGAGATTGATCGAGCCCGATTTGGCTGACAATATGAAGCTGTCGTGCAAGTACTTCAAAAAGAAATTCAAAGACTTCCACATGCCGCATCGCCTCGTCAATTTGCGCGCCCCAGATATACAGCCCGCGTTTTCGGATGAGCACGCCATGGATCTCTGGATGGGTTTGCAAGCTTAGGCCAACCATCCTGGCTAAAGTTGCGGAATGATCGAGGTTATCGAGGATGGGCAACCATTCCTGGCGCTGTTTCGTTTTGGGCCGGGAGAGACTCTTCAAAATCTGAAATCCGTCTAGCGTAATTCCGCCGGCGTTGCCGTAAAGCTCTGAAAGAACCGTGGACCAGATGGACTGAGTATGCAGAATCGCTCCAGCGCTGCGAGCGAGCATGATGGTCTGATGTATAGGTATCTCCAGCGACAATGGGCCGCTCGAATCAAGCGGGTTGCCGGATTCGCCGAATTGTAGAAAGTCCCCGCCTGCCAGCTTTCCTTTGTCGGCTCAATCCGCGGTGATCACACCTTCAAATGGGTGCTGCGAGACCATCGCACTAAGGCTGCCCGTCGCACCCAAGGCCCAGTTATGGGAATAAAGCGTGTACCCGGCAGCAATCAGCTGTTCGAGCACCGAGGCTTGCGGATCCCTGGTTCCATCTGGCACCGCAAATGACCGGGCTTGATTGCGAGAGTTGGTTTTCATGACAATATGCCTCTATCGAAGAGATGATTCATTCCCGGCCACAAAAACACGATGTCAACGGCTCATCAAGTCAGCAGGGAAGGTTGCGAGGGCTCTGGCCATGTCCGGTTGACGGGATTGGAGCCGCGCTTACCAAAGACATGTCCCACCCATCCACCTCTACCGAGATCGCGCTCTCTATCGGACTGATAGAAAATGTAAGCCGCTGTTTGTTCTTATAGCCGGTAACAATACCTTCAACGCCTGCGAGAGGGCCTTTTTCAATACGTACCCGGTCGCCAATCCTTGCGTATTCGCACGGTTCGCATTTGATTCCGGCTTTCACAACACGGCGGATCGCTTCTATCTCGCCCGCATCGATCAGGGCAACTTCCGTGCGTGTGCCAACTATCCGGATAACGCCTGGTGTCGTAACAATTGTCCAAGGTATTGTGGAGTCTATCCTGCAAAAAACGTATCCCGTAAACAGAGGAAGCTCAATTTCCTTCTTTCGGTCTGACCATTGGCGTTGCGAACGATATAAGGGAAGAAACTCTTCATATCCCTTGATCCTGAGAATGGTCGAGACGATTACCTCATGCCGGGGTATCACCTGGAGGGCGCACCAGCGTTGGTCATACTTATTAAGCTCCATGTTCAATCTCCTTGCTTTCGTGTCACTTTCGCTGGGGGCAGGCTGCCGCCATTTGAGTCCCATGAGGTAACCCGCGAATAAAATTGCTACACTGCCGCTTCATTCAGAGATCTGAACGTTAAGCCCGGTTCGGGAATACTTAAGCCACCTGCTCCGACACTTGCTGAGAGGGCGAGGCAATTGCATTCTGCTTGTCTTCCCCCGTCAACCCCAGCAAGTCATCCAGCAGAAAGTCTGGATCTTGTTTACCCATCAATCTGTTCAGGAACAGCGCAATGCCGGCGCTGCCGGTCCCATAGTCGCAACTGAGCCGGCTGAGAGAATCTCCGGGAAACGCTGTCCCACCGCGATTGACACTAAACTTCATGAGCCCCTGGCCCACTTTGTGAGCGCCGTCCCTGTACTTCTGTTCACCTGTAAAGATCCACGCGTCCAGCAGGAAGTCACCAAGCCCCCCGAGACCTTTGAAGCGTCCAGGGAAGACCGCATATTTGCGATCAGTGTCGATGAAGATCTTTTCCAGGGTCTCGCCGTAAGCGCCATCCCCCAGTACTCTGTTGTACCGAAGAACTGCAGTGCCAATGCCGGCGCTGCCATAGCGCCAGTATGGAAAAACGATGTTTTGCGAATTGGAAGTCATACCCCAGGAAAGTCCGCCATCTTTGGTCTCGATACCGGCGGCCAACTCAGCATCCAGCAGTTCCCGGCCTTTAGCCAGAAAGCGGCGCTCGTTGGTAGCGAGATGGAGATAGAGAAGGTACAAAGCTACTCCGCTGTCTCCGTGTCCCAGACCCAGCGGCCTGTTCACTGCTTCACTTATATTTTGGGACCGGCTCATGCAGCTGTCTCCGAGCAAACGGTCTCCACAACGGACGGCGTTGTCCAGGTACAGCTCATCGGCCGTAGCCAGATAAAAGCGCAGGTTCGCCATACCCCATCCGGCTGAACCATAAAACAGATCGTGGAACCGGTCGAGCAGTCGATGACCGAAAGTGAGTCGGAAGAGTTTTTCTGCGTGTTCGCACTCACCCATCTCCAGAAGGGCCCATGCAATTCCCGACAACCCAACATAAAGGCCAGGCGTGTAGCTTTCTGAGGCGACGCGCTGCTTCAGAATCCAGTCGGAGATTTCCTTGGGAACCGTGCCGGTAATTTTCTTGATTGCGTAAGCGATCCCTGTGGCTCCATAAGCAAGACTTAGAGGATTGGTCGTAAAGATTTTGGGGTCCGCTGGAAATAGCCTGTCAGACCGCGTGTAAGTGGCGGCCTTGAGCATATGCTGCACGATGTCTTCCAGCATTTGGCTGTAGTCTTCCGCAGGCCCCGCCGGCTGCTCCGGTGCGGGCGCGCTGCAGACAGGCGGCAGCGTCTCGGCTATACGCGTCAAAGACCCGCTGTCTTCGCTCTGGGGATCCATCAGACCCAGGATCATTTCGCCGGCTGCTGCCGGCAGATGTGCATCACGCAGAATTGATCTGATGAATTCCTCTTTTGCTTGCGGTTTAAGGTGGAAGAAACCGTTCACAGGCATCAGGTAAGCCATCAACACGGCGCCCAATGAGTAGTAATCATCTTCAATCGACGGCGCAGCGCCTTTCACACGCTTTTGCGATACAAACCCCGGAGTATAGATGCTGGCCGGCTGATCGATTCCAAGCTCGAATGCTCCTTCAAAGTCAATGAGCTTGAGATCGCGAGTTCCATCCGTAACGATGAGATTGTTAGTGGAGAGGTCGGCAAACACTATGTTCCTGCTATGGAGGATCCGCATGATCTCCACCAGGCGAAGTGCGAGTTGGCGAAATTTCTGATACCACTCCTCAAAGTCGTTCTCTGCAGGCCTCGTGCGAAGGAGAATGTTATGCGCGGCTGAGTCCGCACTGAGTGGAACTCCATTGACCCGTTCTTCCACCAAGAACCAGTGCGTTTGTTCTTCGAACAATTCGATTGGCTGCGGCGCAATTCCCGTATCAGCAAGTACGCTCAGAAGCCTGTATTCTTTCTTCAACAGTCCCACCGCATCGTTGTTGTCAGGCATCTCGATGAACGGTCGGGCTTCCTTGATGATTACGCTGGCGCAGGTCTGCTGGTCTATGCCGCGATATATGCCACCAGCATTTGAAAAATCAATGACGCTCTCGACCCGGAATCTTCCGTTATGCAAGCAATTGGAACATTCGGACGTTTCGCAAAACTCCTCGTCCGGTAAAATCGCTTCTGCCCATGTTGGCGTGGCTGGGTAGGCGGCACGGGTATCGGGAACTTCATCCCCGTCCGGAGTGAACAAGACAGGAATTTTTTCGCCGGTTATGTCCAGCGTCTGGCAGAGCCTCATCCCACCGTAGCGGTAAAAGACCGCATGGCTATCTTTGTAGCGATGGTCGGACAGGATGTAAGGACCGCGGAATTCCCGCGTTGCCATATACAGCTCTTCAATTAATTCAAGAAAATGACGGTTGTCCTTGGGGTAAATGGTGATGAATTTCCCGGAGCTGGCGCGAGGCCAGTTCTTGCTGTTCAATAAGGACAGAATGTTGGAATCGAGTGCAAATTTGAAATGACTGTTCCCCGCGGCAAATAGAATTGAACTTACCCGGCGGAGAATTTCTTTGGCGTTGGCTCGCGGCGCAGACACATGGATTTTCCAGCCCTGCTCAGGAAGAATGCTGCCGGCTGGGCCGCAATGAAACCAGATTTGATGCCGCCCCATCTCCCATCCGTGCGGCAGCTTACTGGAAATCAGGTCATGGAAATCTGCCTTCGAAGGCGAGTACACATCGAAATTCTCGTGGTAGCTCGTGTCCAGTAAACGGTAAATCGAATTATGCTTGCTGCGCATGCGCCGTCTCTTCTCTTTACGTTGTTCCCGTTGTACTGCCGTTGTCGTTGGTAGGAGGGCCGTCCAGTACCGATCTGGAAGGCCCTTGCTTCGGCAATTATTCCATTTGAAATACGACGTTACCCGGGGGCTGTATCGGGCAGACAGTGCTGATACCGCTTACCAGAAGTTCATTGCAGTGAATGGGCTCAATTTCTGGCGCCAGCTTTTGGAAGTTCAGTACGTGCCTCATAAGGTTCAACACTCCTTTTCAGATTTTGCGATGCCTGCAATACTGTTTGCTCTGCTTGGGCTAGTAAGCACGGTCATTGCCAATCACAGGCGGGGACTTGCAACATGTAATGCAGGTGTCCAAAAGCGGCAGTTCCTGTCCACCAGGGGACATCTTTCCTCATTTCGCGCAGTATCGTCGTTCCAATTGCGGGAACTCTTCTCTTCTATCCTCCCCTCCCGGGGGTGCGACCCGATCGTTGGACCAAGTTTGCGAGTTTCTGAGGTTCGCCATAAGTCAGAACTGCCCAAGTTTGGAAAAAGGTGTCCAAGCGAGGACACTCCAAAGAAATGTTGATATCGCGCTGAATTGCGAAGTGTGGAAATTCTCAAGACCAACGAGCCGGACAAGTCAGACTGCGGCCGTGCCTCTTCAAGAGAATGAGGAGAGGAATTTGTCCAAAATTGGACACCGCGTCCAGCTGTGGACGCGCATTCTCATCGTCAAAAAGAAAAGAGCTGCGATAAATGATTGATTCGCATGGCTTTCAAAAACAAGCGAATGGATGTAAAAATGCTAATTATACGATCTACAAACCTCGATGTCAGAAGCAACAATTATATCCCTGATGAAAAAAGCTGGAACGCGATCAGTTATTCTGGATCTGAGCTGTGCGCTTCGTGGACTACGCGCGAGTCCCTTTTTCACATTTGTCGCAGTCACTACATTGACCCTGGGCATCGCTTTCAGCGGAATCGTCTTCAGTGTAGTGAATTCTGTCTTGCTGCGCTCACTGCCTTATCCCGATGCGCACCAACTCGTAATCCTCCAAACTCAGGAACGGCAGGGGCGGGTACTTGAGGATTTAACCGCGTCCGCTTTCTTTTCTGTACGCGACCATGCTACGTCGCTTGAAAACGTTGCCGCGATTTGTCCTTTCGACGCCGGGTTCAACCTTGCAGCTTCCCGCC